>NZ_JBTBFV010000023.1:0-77971 GCF_054786995.1 Mycobacterium sp. ZZG | reverse complement strand
TCACCGAACCGCTTGGCGGACTGTTGTTTCCGACCTTGGCGACACCGTCGGCGGCCCTGCCCGATGTTGACGTGCCCGCGGAGGCGCCGGACAAGGCGGCGATGATGCCGCGACGGACCAGAACCCGTGAGCAGGAACGGCAGGCCCGCATCGCCCGTGAACGCCGACAGCGTATCGAGATCAACGCCGAACGTGAACGCCAGCATCAGGCCTGGCTCGCCGCCACCTACGAACCGCCGCCGTTCTGAGTGGCACCGTTCACCGGGTCAGCCCGCGCCCTTGCCGGGACTTTCGGCCCACGCAATGAGGGCCGGGTGCCCTAGCCAACGGCACCTCCGTCCGCGATCATCGGCGCATCGGAAGGGAGGCCGCATGAAGGCGAAAGCAGGCGACTGGCTGGTGATCAAGGGTCTGACGGTCGACCGGCCCGAACACCGAGGCCTGATCACCGATGTGCGCTCGGGTGACGGCTCACCGCCCTACGTCGTGCGATGGCTGGACTCCGAGCACGAATGCCTGGTGTTCCCGGGACCGGACGCCGTCGTCGTCACCGACGACCAACAGCGTGAGGCCGACGAGAGAGCGCAGCGCCGGTTCGGGGCGGTCCAGTCCGAGATTCACCGCGCCGGGCCGCATTAGCGGGTGCGCACCATGGCGGCCCGGTCGCGGCGGCGCCGGCCCGAGCAGGTGCGGCGGCGTGACGGGACCCTCGTACCGTTCGACATCGGGCGCATCGAGGCCGCCGTGTCCTTCGCCGCCCGTGAGGTGGGCTGTGAGGACCCGGACCTGCCGGCCACCGTGGCGGCGGCTGTGGCCGATGCGTTGGGTTCTGGGATTGCGGCGGTCGAGACGATCCAGGACCACGTGGAGGCGCGGCTCGGGGAAGCGGGGCTGGACGACGTGGCGCGCGCCTACATCATCTACCGGCAGCGTCACGCCGAACTCCGCTCCGCCAAGGCGCTTCTGGGGGTACGCGACGAACTCAAACTCAGTCTGGCCGCGGTGACCGTGCTGCGCGAACGGTACCTGCGCCGCGACGAGCACGGCCATCCGACCGAGTCGACCGGCGAGATGATGGATCGTGCCGCCCGCGCCGTCGCGGCAGCCGAGGACGCGTACCAGCCCCGGTCGTCGGCGCGGTGGGCCGAGCGGTTCGCACTCTCGATGCGACGGCTGGAGTTCCTGCCGAACTCGCCCACGCTGATGAACGCCGGCACCGAGCTCGGTCTGCTGTCGGGTTGTGTGGTCCTGCCAGTCGAGGATTCGCTGCGGTCGATCTTCACCGCACTGGGACACGCTGCGGAGATTCAGCGGTGCGGCGGCGGCACCGGGTTCGCATTCAGTCGGGTGCGGCCGGCCGGCGACCGGATCGCCAGCACCGGCGGATGTGCCAGCGGTCCGATGTCGTTTCTGGGATTGTTCGACACCGCCGCAAAGGTCGTCGCGATGGGCGGCCGGCGGCGCGGAGCCTGCATGGCCGTGCTCGACGTGTCCCATCCCGACATCCGTGCCTTCGTCACCGCGAAAGCCGAGTCGCCGCAGGAGTTGTCGCAGTTCAACCTGTCGGTGGGGGTCAGTGACGCGTTCATGCGGGAGGTGCAACGCGGTGGTGTGCATCGCCTTCTGCATCCCGGCACGGGACGCACAGCCGCCACGGTCTCCGCGGCCGAGCTGTTCGACGCCATCTGCGAGGCCGCGCACGCCTGCGGCGACCCCGGGCTGCTGTTCCTCGATGCGATCAACCGCGCCAATACGGTCCCCCGCCTGGGTCGCATCGAGGCGACGAATCCGTGCGGGGAGGTTCCGTTGCTGCCGAACGAGTCATGCAATCTCGGCTCGATCAACCTGGCGCGCATGGTCGTCGGGGACGGGGTCGACTGGGAGCGGCTGCGCGAGGTCACCGCGCTGGCGGTGCGGTTCCTCGATGACGTCATCGACGTCAGCCGCTACCCGTTCGAGGAGCTCGGCGTGGCCACCCGGGCTACCCGCAAGATCGGTCTGAGCGTGATGGGGCTCGCCGAAATGCTGGCCACCCTCGGAGTTCCCTACGACAGTGAGGAAGCGGTGCAACTCGCCGGCCAGGTCATGGGCCGTATCCAGCGGACCGCGCACGAGTCCTCACGACGGCTCGCCGACGAACGCGGCGCGTTCCCCGCCTTCGCGGAAAGCAGGCTCGCCCGCCACCGGCCCCGCCGCAACGCCCAGCTGACCTCGGTGGCGCCCACCGGGACCATCTCGCTGATTGCCGGCACCACCGCAGGCATCGAACCGATGTTCGCGATCGCCTACACCCGCGCCGTCGTCGGCAGGCACCTGCTGGAGGTCAACCCGTGTTTCGACCGGCTGGCACGCCGCGGGGGCTTCTACACCGAGCAGCTGGCCGCCGAGATCGCCCAGCGCGGAGGCGTCCGCGGTTACCGGCAGCTGCCCGCAGATGTGCGCGCGGCGTTTCCGGTCGCCGGCGAGATCGCCCCGGTCTGGCATCTGCGGATGCAGGCCGCGGTGCAGCGGCATGTCGACGCCGCCGTCTCCAAGACGGTGAACCTGCCCGCGAACGCCTCGGTCGGCGATGTCCGCGCGACCTACCTGGCAGCGTGGCAGGCCAAGGTCAAGGGAATCACCGTGTACCGCTATGGAAGTCGACGGGGGCAGGTGCTCTCCTATGCCGCGCCGCAACCGGCCCTGGCGCAGGCCGACCTAGAGTTCAGCGGAGGGTGCGTCGGCCGGTCCTGCGAGATGTGATCCGGCCGCTCACCGGTGGCCGAGATGCCGGACGAACCAGTCGCGTGCCAGCTCGGCCGCCTGCTCGAGGGTTCCCGGCTCTTCGAACAGATGCGTCGCGCCGGGCACCACCGCGATCGTGCACGGAGCCGACATCGATTGCTGGGCCCGGCGGTTGAGCTCCAGCACGGTCTCGTCACGCTCGCCGACGATCAGCAGGGTCGGCGCGGTGACGTCGGCCAGGCGGGCTCCGGCCAGATCAGGCCGGCCGCCGCGGGACACCACCGCGGCGACGTCGACCCGCTCGTCGGCCGCGGCGGTCAACGCGGCACCCGCACCGGTGCTCGCTCCGAAGTAGCCGACCGGCAGCGAGGCCAGGTCCGGCCGGCTCTTCACCCAGTCGGTGACGTCGACGAGCCGGCCGGCCAGCAACCCGATGTCGAACACATTGGCGCGGTTGGCTTCCTCAACCGGCGTGAGCAGGTCGAACAACAAGGTCGCCAACCCCGCGTCGTTGAGCACCTTCGCCACGTACCGGTTGCGGACGCTGTGTCGGCTGCTGCCGCTGCCGTGTGCGAAAACCACTACCCCCCAAGCGTTGTCCGGGACGGTGAGCTGACCGTCCAGTTCCGCTGCCTCGGTCGACACCCGGACCGGAGTGTCCAGGCCGCCGTGGTTGTTGGCCGGCTCGACCGACGTGTGGGTGATGGATGAGCGTGCACCGTCAGTCATGACGACCCCTCCGATCCGGCCAGATCGGGCTGAAGGCGAAGCTTGCGTTCCACCACCGAACGGGCCACGCTCGCCAGCTGCAAATCGTGTCGGTAGGCGTGCGCGCGCAGCCGCACCAGCGCGTCGAGGACCGAGACACCCAGCTGCACCGACAGCATTCCGGCCGCCTGGTGCACCTCGGCGCGCCACAGTGCCGGTGTCTGGCCGGTCGTCGTCGCCCCAGTGGTGGTGTCGACCCCGACGCGCTGGTCGAGCACCAGCAATAGCGCGGTGTCAGCGTAGATCAGAGCGTCGACTAGGTCGTCCCGACCGAGGTCACGTGGAGCGTCGCTGTAGAGATTCAGCGCGCCGACGTGGATTGCGCCGAGGGCGAGGGGAAAGCTGTGCACCGCCCGCACACCCAGCGGCGCGACCTGGCCGGTGAAAGCGGGCCAACGGCGCTGGACGACCGACGAGGTCAGGTCGTCGATCAGAACCGGCTGCCCGGTGGCCGACGCGTCGATGCCCGGTCCTTCGCCGACCGTCGCCTGCACGTCGTCGGCCTGCCCGGCATGGTCACCGATGCAGTAGAAGGGCTCCAGCGTGTCCGGTCCGGCGGCGAGCATCAGGCCGGCGCCGTCGACGGTCAGCGCTTCCACGCATTCCACACAGGCGTGCGCCGGGGACAGTGGTGTCTTCTCCCGCATCGCCCGGAGCGCGACGGCGGTCCAGATGCGGGCGGCCCGGTCGCCGTCCACCGCTACCCGTCCCGGACGTGGCGCCGGCGTGCGGACGCGGGCATGGTCACGCTCAATGGCTGGGGATCGCCTGTTGCGCACAGATCGCCTTGACGAACTGCGCGACAGCATATTCGGGCAGATGACGGGCGATGTCGGCTTCGGAGACGATACCCACAAGGCGGTGATCGTCGATCACGGGCAGCCTGCGAATCTGGTGCTCCTCCATAAGGGCGAGCATCTCCTGGACACCGGCGTCGGCCCCGACGTGATAGACCGTGCCCTGGGCGAGCTCACCGACGGTGACGGCGGCGGGGTCGTGGCCTTCGGCGACACATTTGATGACTATGTCGCGGTCGGTGATGATGCCGTGCAGACGGTCGTCGTCACCGCATACGGGTAGCGCTCCGACCCCCATCTCGGCCATCCGGCGCGCGGCAGCGGCCAGGGTGTCGTGCTCACCCGCGCATGTCACCCCGGCGTGCATGATCTCTCGGGCGGTGGTCATGGTGTTCTCCTCCCTGTCGGACGCCCGGGCATTCGCGTGGGCCCTGTACTGAGTTTGAGACCGACAGGGGGCCCGACCCAGAGGTCTTTTGGCACCAGATTCGCGACCAATGACCCCATTGGGGGCCCCACCGCGGATCTACGGTCACGACATCAGCACGTCCGGAGGGAGCCGACATGTCTGAACCAGGGGGGTCGCACGGCGTCGTCGTCGGGGTGGACGGGTCGCCGTCATCGCTCTCGGCGGTCCGATGGGCGGCCGGCGAAGCCCGGCTACGCCACGTGCCGCTGACTGTCATCCACGTCGATGAGGTCGCCGAGACCGCCAACGGGGACACGGTTTTGGCCGAGGCGACGGTCGTCGGACGTGAAGCCTCCGATGGCGAGGGTCCCGGTGTCGAGAGCCGGCGATTGACGGGCAAGCCGGTGCCCGAGCTCGTCGAAGCGTCGCGGGAGGCCCAGCTGACGGTGGTCGGCAGCCGCGGCCGCTCCGGACGGCTGGCAGGCTCGGTGGGACTCGGTCTGCTGCACCACGCCAGGAACCCCGTCGCGATCGTCCACGACGACGTCGCACCCCGGCAGGGGCCGGGGCGCAGGCCGATCCTGGTTGGGATCGACGGTTCGAACACATCGCTGTCGGCGGCGGCGTTCGCCTTCGACGAAGCTTCCCGGCGGTCGGCAGATCTGCTGGCGCTGCACGTGTGCAAGGACTCCGACGCCCCGGGTGCCCACCGCCGGCAGATCACGATGGCCGAACAGGAAGCCGAGGATTTCCTGCGCGAAACCCTTCAGGACTTGCAGCAGAAGTACCCGGAGGTGGCCATGCATCCGCTGGTGCGCTTCGAGAATCCCACCCAACAGCTGCTGGTCCAGTCCGAGCGGTCGCAGCTCGTCGTGGTGGGCAGTCACGGCCGGGGCGCCGTCGCCGGCACGTTGCTGGGCTCGGTCAGCGCCGCGGTGGCCGCAGGTTCGCGCGTCCCGGTGATCGTCGTTCGGCGGACGTAGCCTCCGCAGTCGCCGGGTCGCGCCATCCGCGGTCGCACTCGCTTCATCGGAGTCTCCTCCTGCCCATGTGGCGCTAGGGCGTTCGAGCAGCCCGGAGCAGCTCACCCCACGCATCGTCGATCACAGCGCCGACGTGGTCGACGGCGGCGCCGCATCGGAGAGTGTGCGGAGTCGGTCACATGTCATGATCTGCCTCTCCGTCGGGCGCCAAGGTGAACTTGACGAAGCGCTCGATTCCGAACCGGTCGAATGTGCGCCGGCGTCCGGCCGACAGCTCGGCAGCTGCGGTCGACGCGTCGATGATCCGCGGGGCGACTACCGGATACGAGCGGCCGCCGACGGTGATCGTCGCCTTCCCCGCGGCCTGGGTATTGCGCAGCCAGTCGACGTCGGTGCCGTAGGGCAGCGGTGTGATGAATCCATCTGTCACGCGGTAGGCGACTACGGGCGTAGTACGGACCCGCCCTGTGGTGCGCCCGGTGTGCTGGATCGTCGCGGCGTACCAGTGCTTTCGGCCGGCCAACAGGAGCATCACCGGGTTGAGGACGTGCTTGTTGAACGTCCGCACCGCGTCCCTGGCGGAGCGGGTGGATTGCATGCGCATACCCGATGCTCACCAAGGGGGATGCCGGCCGGGCAGGGTAAGGCGGACCCGCTTTGAGGGACCAAAGGCACCTGTTCGGCAATGGTGACTTTCGTCTCTATTGCGGCGCGGTGTGCTCGGAAAACGATGAGGGCGATCCACCTTGCGAAGGGAGCGCCCATGCCCGCGACGTCGACCGACCAACTCGCCCTGACGCAGCGTCAACTCGACGATGTCGCATGGCAGTTTCTCCGCTCCGAGTTCACCGGCGACATCTATGCGCACTGGCCCATCGACCGCAGACTCGACGTCTTTTTGCTGCACCGCGGATTTCGGAAGCTGCACGACAACGGCTCGGCCTGCGACGCGCTGCTGGAACGTGTGATGGCCAACCTCGGCACCGCGGTGCGAATCGGTGTGCTGCGACCGCCGAGCGCCGGTGCAGCGTCATGACCGTCATCCACAAATCGCCCGAAGACTGGCGCGTCATCCCGAATTTCGTTGATTACGAAAGCACCTGCGCGGACTTCGGCTGGGACGCTGCCCCCGATGTGTGTGAGGGTATGGGCGCCGGTCTGTGCAACATCGCCTACGCCGCGGTGGACCGCCACACCGGCGCTCCGGCGCAAGCACGGACCGCGCTGCGGTTCGTGTCGGAGGCCGGCTGGGACGGCGGCCTGAGTGTTCGCGACCTCAGCTACGCCGAACTGGGAACCCTCACCGGCAAATTCACCAACGTGCTGCGGTCGCTCGGTGTCACTAAGGGCGGGCGGGTGTTCACCCTGCTGGGCCGGTGCCCGGAACTGTACGTCACGATCCTCGGCGCGCTGCGTAACGGCAGCGTGGTGTCGCCGCTGTTCTCCGCGTTCGGTCCCGAGCCGGTCGCGACCCGGCTCAGTATCGGCGAGGCGGAGGTGCTGGTCACCACCAAGGCGCTGTACCGCAAGAAGATCGCCGGTATCCGGGACACGTTGCCCTCACTGAAGCACGTCTTCGTCATCGATGACGACGTCGGCGTGCGCCTTGACCGATGCGACGGCGTTGACCACCGCCACTCCCATCTCGGCGGCCGCCATCATCGACAGGTCGACGACCGGGACGGAAAAGGGGTCGCCCGGCTGCTGGACGGGCCGATCGTCAGCGGGGCCCGCCGATGGTGCCCGATGCGGCGGTGGATCGACATCGGCGTGTTTGAGGATCAGACACCGGCGCGGTTGCCGGGCAGCCAGGGCCGCATCGTGGTCACCGGCCCTCCGGGCTCAGGCAAGAGCCACCTGATCGGGCTGATGGCCGAGCAGTGGATCCTCGCGGGCTACGGCGTGCTCGTGGTCGATCCCGAAGGCGACCACACCGAACTCAGGGATCTCGACAGCGTCGTCCTCGTCGACAGCCGACGGCACCTGCTCGAACCTCCCGATCTGGTCGAGATGCTGCACCCCCGAACCAGTCTCGTGGTGGACCTGTCGGCTCTGAATGCCGCCGCCAAGAGCGGGTACATCCACCGTCTCCGGGCCGTCGTCGAGGCGCACCGCGAACAGTACGGCTTCCCGCACTGGGTCATCTGGGACGAGGCCCACCTGCTGGGCCCCCAGCAGGAAGTCCGCTGGGTGCGCCGCGGCGGTTACGTGTTGTCGTCCTTCGCGCCGGCGACGCTGCCCGCCGACGAGGTCGACGCCAGCGACGTCGTCGTGGAGACCCTCAGCCCGGAAGGCGCTGAAGCGGCACCGTGGCCGGTCGCACGCGCGGTCATCAGGCACGGCGGCGGCCGGCCGCGCTGCTTCACCGTCGCGGGCCGCCGCACGAGCCACATCCGTCATCGGCACAAGTACGCCGACGTCGCCCTACCTCAGGAGCGCCGGTTCTACTTTCAACCCACCGACGGGCAGTCTCCGGCACCGGCGGCGACGATGCGGGAGTTCGGCGAGGCCATGATCCGGCTGGCGCCTGAGACGTTGCGCTTCCACCTCGAGCGCGGCGACTTCTTCCGCTGGTTGCGGCACACCATCGCCGACGCCGAGCTGGCGGCCGAGGTGGCGTCGTGGGAGGACGAACTGGCCGCGCATCACGCTGCCGAAGCCGAGCGGATCCGCACCCGGATCTCGCACGCGGTGCAGAAGCGCTACCTCGAAGCTCCCGGCTGAGGATTCTGCTCGTCGTCGTTCCCCGAGTCGCCGGCGGTGAGCAGGTCGTGCAGCGTGTTCGAGGTACTGTGCGCGGCGGCCGAGAACGGCTCGAGGACGATGTCCACCTCGGCGGCGCGAAGTCGTTCGGCGTCATGGCGCGTGTGTGCGGTCAACGCCACGGCTCCGGTGAAGTGGTGTTGCCGAAGGCCGTGCAGCAGAGCGAGATTCGTTTGCAGGCTCGGTATCGCGCTGATGACGTATCTGGCCCGGTCCAGCGGCAGCGCCTCGAGGAGGTCGAGGTCCTCCGCACTGCCGAAAGCGGTCGACACCCCGCGGCGGCGGTGCGTGCTGACGCCGTGCGGGTCGAAGTCGACACCGAGGACCCGGTGGCCGGCGCCGGTCAGACGCTCGGCGAGATGACTGCCGAAGCGACCCAGTCCGAACAGGATGACGTCGAAGTCACCGTCGGCGCCAGCGGCCACGTGCTCGCGCTGACGTTGTCTCTCGAAGTGGGACAACCACCGCTTCGACCGTTCGTAGATGCTGTCCGAATACGTCGTCATGTAGGCCGACACGGCGATGGTGAGGAGACCGACGACCGTGATCAGGCTGACCGTGGCGTTGTCGATGTGCCCGAGCGTCAGCCCCAAAGCGGCCAGGATCAACGAGAATTCAGAGACCTGGGCGAGCGGCAGACCGACCAGGAATCCGACACGCGCGGGATACCGCATCACCGACATGATCGCGATGACGATCACCGGCTTGGCCACCAACACGAACAGAGAGAGCAACACCGCCTCGGTGATCGGGCCCTCGGCTTCGCGCAAGTCCAGGCCGGCGCCCAGGTTCAGGAAGAAGAAGAACAGCAGGAAGTCCCGCAGGCTGACCAGGCGGGCACCGAGTGCGTCACGGAACTGGGTGCCTGCCAACGACACTCCGGCCAGGAACGCCCCGACCTCGGAGCTGAACCCCAGCCACTCACTGAACGAGGCGATCGACATCGCATAGGCGACGCCGAACAGCACCAGGAGCTCCTGCGACCGCGCGATCTGCGGCATGACCCAGGGCAGGACGAACCGCATCAGCACCCAGACGGCGGCGAGCAGACCGACGCCCTTGAGCGCCACCGCCGCGATACCCGCGGCGACGCCGCCGTCACCGCCTGTGCCGTACGCCGTGAGGGCGATCATCACCACCACGACGACGATGTCCTGGACGATGAGTATGCCGAGTGCGATCCGGCCGTGCAGCGTGTCGAGCTCGCGCTTGTCCGACAACAATTTCACGATGATGATCGTGGACGAGAATGTGAGCGCGACGCCGACATAGACCGCGGTGACGGTGTCCATCCCGAGACCGAGGGAGATCAGGAATCCGAGCGCGAAGGTGACGAATACCTGGCCGAGTCCAGCGACCACCGCGACAGGACCGGTGTTGCGGATCATGTGCAGATCCAGCCGGAGCCCGACCAGGAACAGCAGGATCGCCAGCCCCATCTGGCCAGGGTGCTGTCGACGGTCACCCAGCCCGCGCCGACCGGGCCGGCCGCGACACCGACCAGGATGAAGGCCACGATCAGCGGCTGCCGCAGCCTGGTGGCGATCAATCCTGCGACGGTGGCGAGCGCCAGGACGACGGCGATGGTGGCGAAAGGGTGAAGGTGCATCACGAACTGGTCTCGGCCAGGGGGGTCACCACCGCGGCGTTCACCGGGGCCGCACCACCATCACGGGGATCCTGGCTGCCTGCACCGCGACCGCGCTGACCGACCCGAGCAGTGAGCCCGTCACCGCGCCGTATCCATGGCTGCCGACGACGAGGAGCTGGGCCGAGTCGGACCGCTCGACGAGGCGGCGGGCCGGTTCGTCGGGCACAACCACGAGTTCGACCGTCACCTCGGGGTAGCGCCGCTGCCAGTCGGCGAGCTGACGGGACGCCTCCGCTTCGACCTCGGGACGTAGCTCGTTCCAGTCGAAGCCCGGCATCTCGAAGGCTCCCGGCGACCACCACGCATGCAGCACGACGAGCCCCACCTTCCGCCGGGATGCCTCCTGGAAAGCGATGTCGACGGCGGGTTCGGCTGCCGGCGAGCCGTCGAAGCCCAACAGCACCGGCGCCCCCTCGCCGGCGGCCGGCGCTTCGTCGCGCACCACCACGACCGGGCCGTGGGCGCGGTGAACCAGGCCCATGCTGGTGCTGCCGAGCACTTTCCGGGCCAGCCCGCCCCGGCCCCGGGAGCCGACCACCACCATGCCCGCGGTGCGGGACTGCTCCACCAGAGCCGCGGTCGGTGTCGCCACGGCGAACTCGGCGGTGACCGGCACCGTTCCCGCGGAGAGCTTCTCGGCGATCTGCCGGGCGTCGGTGAGGATGTCCTGGCCGATCTCCCGCTGCCAGTCCAGGAAACCGGTCGGCACCGGCGCCACCGGCCATGCCCCGATCGGCAGCGTGGTCGCGTACAGGATCACAAGCGGGACCTCGCGCAGCGCGGCCTCCTTGGCGGCCCATTCGAGGGCCGGCTGCGACGAGGGTGAATCATCGACTCCGACAACTACCTTGCCGATCTCAACCGCAGCGGACATCGTGTCTCCTGTTCTCGTGTCGGCGGCGTGGATCCGATGCCGCGCCGCACCCCCACGTTATGGGCCGCGCGGGCCCGCTTCTAGAGACCTTCGGCCTCGGCCGCCCGTCATTGCGGGCGCTCAGGTGAGCAGCACGCTGACGGCGCCGAAATAGAGCAGGATCGACAGCAGGTCCTGGGCCACCGTGGCCAGCGGTCCGGCTCCGAACGCGGGATCCCGGCCGAGTCGGTGCAACAGCCACGGCAGGCACAGCGCCACCACGGTGGACACCGTGCCGGCGCCGACGACCGTCAACGAGACAGCCAGTGCCAGCGCAGGATTGGCCGTCATCACTGCCACCACCGGCCACATCACGGTGCCCAGCAGGACACCCACCGCCAGGCCGGTGAGCGCTTCCCGGGCCGCGATCCGGCGGATGCCGACACCCACACTCAAACCGCGGATCGCCAGCGTCTCGGTCTGGGTGCCGACCGCGTCGGCCAGATACACGATGCCCGGAACGAAGTACGCGATAGCCAGGTCGGCGTTGAGATGTTCGTCGAACGCGCTCATCAGGATCGCCGAAGCCATCGCGCCGATCAGTCCGACCACCAGCCACGGGACCCTGTGCCACAACCGTTTTCGCACCGACTCTATGCTCGTCGAGCGCGCCGATTCCACGCTGCGCAGGAAGCCGCCGAGCCTGGCGAGGTCCTCGTCGTGTTCCTGCAGCAGGACCGCGAGAAACCGGTGCGGCGTGATCAGCCCGAGGAAGCGGGCGCCGCCGTCGACGACGGCGAGGTATGGCTCCGCTCGGTGCACGGCCTGCCACGCCGCATGCTCCTGATCGGTCTCCGGAGCAACGGTCGGCGGCGCCGCGTCCATCACATCACGCAGACGTTGCCCGGCCGAGGCGGCCAGCACCGCCTCCAGAGTCGCGATCCCGATCAGCCGCCCGTCGGCGTCGAGCACCGCGATGGCGGCGGCACTGTCGAATCGCATCCCCCGCATGGCGGTCAGCGCTTCGCCGGCCGTGGTGTCCGGCGCGAAGGTCGGGACCTCGCGGGTGGCGAGGTGCAGCGCCCGGTCGGCCGGGCCGAGCAGATCGATCTGAGCAGGGATGACGGCCTTCGTCGGTGTCACGCGTGGACCTGGCTCGGTCGTCGCGAAGCGGCCGACAGCGCGGCCACCGCCGCGCCGATGCCCGAAGCGAGTTCATCCACGTCCGGGAAGGTGTCGAAGTCGGTGGTGATCCCGAAGACCAGCTCGTCCCCGTAGCTCAGGATCGCCACCGCCGTCCGCAGCCGCAGCGCCATCGGCGGCACGGGAAGCATGCGCACCACGTCACGGCCCATCACCTGCAACCGGTGTTGCGGCCCCGGCACATTGGTCGCCAGCGTGACCACACCGCGTTGCGGTAACGACGTCAGCATCCGGATCGCGCGGGTGGCCAGCGCGAACGGCACGAGCTTGATCGCGGCCACCGCCGCGCTGCCGGCCTGGCGCTGACCGCCGGCCTTGACCCGGGCGAGCCGACGGTGCACGGTCCGCAGTTGCCGCACGCGGTCCGGCTCGTCCACGGGCAGGTACGGAAGCATCATCGACACCCGGTTGTCGAGCCGGCCTGCCGCATGACCGGAGCGCACCGACACCGGAACCAGGGTGCGCAACGAATCCGGGCGCGGCTCCTCGCCGCGCCGCAGCAGGGCGGACCGGAAACTGTCGGTGATCGCGGCCAGTGCGACGTCGTTGATCGTCACGTCGAAGGCCTGACACACCGAGGCCACCTGAGCCAGAGGCACTTGCACCGCGCTGTACCGGCGCAACGTGGTGACCGGGCCGTTGAGCGAGGATGCCGAATCCCGGAGCAGGCCGCCGACGATCCCGACGGCTCCCCGCGCGGTCACCGCGGCGGTGGCGGCCACTGCCGAGACGGCGTCCCACCCGGCACGCGCCCACCGCACCGGGTTCAGCGTCGGGGTCGGCAGCGCCGGGCCGCGATCAGCGGCCTCGTGCGCGGCGCGGATCGCTCCGGCGTAGGTTTCCCCTTCGCCACCGTCGCTGAGGCCGGCGATCAGGTGCATGGCGGCGATGCCGTCCGCCAGGCAGTGGTGGACCTTCATCAGGATGGCCCACCGGGCGTCGGCCAGACCTTCGATGATCCAGGCCTGCCACAGCGGACGCTCCCGGTCCAGGCGCGGCTCCATCGCCTCCGCGGTGAACCGGAACAGTGCCGCGTCGTCGCCGGGGTGCGGGAGAGCGGCGTGGCGGATGTGGTGCTCGAGATCGAGCGCGGGATCGTTCACCCATTCCGGTGCCGACAGGTCGAACCGCTGCCGGCGCACCACCTGCCGCAGCCGGGGCACCATCAGGATCCGCTCGCTGATGGCCGCGACGATCTCGTGGAAATCAGGCACCGGACCCTCGAGGACGGACACGGCCCCCACCGCGAGGCTGACGTGCCGATCGGCGTCCTCGGCGTCGAGGAAGCCGGCATTGAAGGCGGTCAACCGGTCCACAACACAACTATCGGCCGGAACGGAACGCCAGTGGCAGAGTCCGAGGTCCCTGCCGGTCGGGGACCTGCGGCCCTAGTCACCGCCCGGGACAGCGCCGAAGATCCACACCGAGGGCGGCGGAAAGGTTCTCTGATGGTCCGGGTCTTCTTGGTCGACGACCACGAGGTGGTCAGGCGGGGCCTGATCGATCTGCTCAGCGCCGACCCGGCGTTGGAGGTGGTCGGCGAGGCGGGCTCCGTCTCCGAGGCGCTGGCCCGGATACCCGCCGTCTCACCGGACGTGGCGGTGCTCGACGTCCGGCTACCAGACGGCAACGGCATCGAACTGTGCCGGGAGCTGCTGTCACGGATGCCGGGGCTACGCTGCCTGATGCTGACGTCGTTCACCTCCGACGAAGCGATGCTCGACGCGATCCTGGCCGGGGCCAGCGGATACGTGGTCAAGGACATCAAGGGCATGGATCTTGCGACAGCGATCCGGGAAGTGGGCGCGGGCCGGTCGCTGCTCGACAATCGGGCGGCCGCGGCGCTGATGTCGAAGCTGCGCAGCGCGGCCGAGCACCCGGACCCGTTGTCGGGGCTGAGCTCGCAGGAGAGGGTGCTGCTGAACCTGCTGGGGGAGGGGCTGACCAACAAGCAGATCGCGGACCGGATGTTCCTGGCAGAGAAGACGGTGAAGAACTACGTGTCGCGGCTTCTCACCAAACTGGGCATGGAGCGCCGCACCCAGGCCGCGGCGTTCGTATCCCGCCTCGACCGCGCCGAGCGGGGTTTCTAGCCCGGCGCCGGGGCCCCGGTCGCCGACCGGCGGCGCAGATTTTGGGCGAGCGCTCTTGGCGAGTACCATGGATCAACGGTGCGGCTTCCGCGCCGACTTTTTGCGTGCCCCATCGGGAACCTTCGCCTTCGAGCGGGAATTCCCCGGATCCGGCCCACGTTGTCAAGTCGGACCGAAGGCTGCGCCGAAGAGGCCAGCAAAGCCGGTACGAAACGAAAGCAAGGATCGTTACAAAGTATGGCCAAAAAAGACGGTGCCATAGAGGTTGAGGGTCGTGTCGTCGAACCCCTGCCCAATGCGATGTTCCGCATTGAGCTGGAGAACGGACACAAGGTCCTCGCCCACATCAGCGGAAAGATGCGGCAGCACTACATCCGTATCCTCCCCGAGGACCGTGTGGTGGTGGAGTTGTCTCCCTACGACCTGTCCCGTGGCCGCATCGTGTACCGCTACAAGTAAGCCCCGAAGACCACCGAAGAACCACGAGAAGAAGGATCGACACAGCCGTGAAGGTGAACCCGAGCGTCAAGCCGATCTGCGACAAGTGCAGGGTGATCCGCCGGCATGGGCGGGTCATGGTGATCTGCTCCGATCCCCGTCACAAGCAGCGGCAAGGCTAGTCACGCAGCCGAGCAGTAGCAGTACCCACAACTGAATGATGACCTCCCAGCACCACTGAGCGGCATACGGTCGCTCGATATCGATGAGCGCTTGCGCGAAGAGCATCGATAACGTCCGGAACGGAGGCCGGACCCCGGGTCAACCCGGGAACGGACTGGGATCAGACCTCCGCAGAACACGAGGAATGGCACATATGGCCCGTCTTATGGGCGTCGACCTCCCGCGCGACAAGCGCATGGAGATCGCTTTGACATATATCTACGGCATCGGCCGCACGCGGTCCCAGGAGATCCTGGAAGCCACCGGCATCAGCCGGGACATGCGCACCAAGGACCTGACCGACGATCAGGTGACGCAGCTGCGCGACTACATCGAGGGCAACCTCAAGGTGGAGGGCGATCTGCGCCGCGAGGTGCAGGCCGACATCCGCCGCAAGATCGAGATCGGCTGCTACCAGGGCCTGCGGCACCGCCGTGGCCTGCCGGTGCGCGGCCAGCGCACCAAGACCAACGCGCGTACCCGCAAGGGCCCCAAGCGCACCATCGCCGGCAAGAAGAAGGCCAGGTAACCCCGGATGGCACAGGCAAAGAAGGGCGCCCCCAAGAAGGGGCAGAAGACCCGTCGCAGGGAAAAGAAGAACGTCCCGCACGGCGCAGCCCACATCAAGAGCACGTTCAACAACACCATCGTGTCCATCACCGACCCCCAGGGCAACGTCATCGCCTGGGCGTCCTCGGGGCACGTCGGCTTCAAGGGGTCGCGTAAGTCCACCCCGTTCGCCGCGCAGCTGGCCGCCGAGAACGCGGCCCGCAAGGCGCAGGAGCACGGCGTCAAGAAGGTCGACGTCTTCGTCAAGGGCCCGGGCTCGGGCCGTGAGACCGCCATCCGCTCGCTGCAGGCGGCCGGCCTCGAGGTCGGTGCGATCTCCGATGTCACCCCGCAGCCGCACAACGGTTGCCGTCCGCCCAAGCGGCGCCGGGTCTAGGAAAGGGAGTTAGAGACTCATGGCTCGTTACACCGGACCCGTCACCCGCAAGTCGCGCCGCCTCGGCGTCGACCTGGTCGGCGGAGATCAGTCCTTCGAGAAGCGCCCCTACCCGCCCGGCCAGCACGGCCGCGCGCGGATCAAGGAGAGCGAGTACCGCACCCAGCTGCAGGAGAAGCAGAAGGCCCGCTTCACCTACGGCGTCATGGAGAAGCAGTTCCGTCGCTACTACGAGGAGGCCAACCGCCTCCCCGGCAAGACCGGTGACAACCTGCTCCGCATCCTGGAGAGCCGTCTGGACAACGTCGTGTACCGCGCCGGCCTGGCCCGCACCCGCCGCATGGCGCGTCAGCTGGTCAGCCACGGTCACTTCACCGTCAACGGCGTGAAGGTCGACGTGCCCAGCTACCGGGTGTCGCAGTACGACATCATCGACGTCAAGGACAAGTCGCTGAACACGCTGCCGTTCGAGGTGGCGCGGCAGACCGCCGGCGAGCGTCCGATCCCGGGCTGGCTGCAGGTCGTCGGCGAGCGTCAGCGCATCCTCGTGCACCAGCTGCCCGAGCGCGCGCAGATCGACGTGCCGCTCACCGAGCAGCTCATCGTCGAGCTCTACTCGAAGTAGTCACCCTGACCCCGGAATCCACCGGGGCTCAGGCCACTTAACGGCATCAAATAGCGGGTGCCGAGAAGGAGAAAAGAAACACCATGCTGATTTCTCAGCGCCCCACCCTGAGCGAAGAGGTTCTCGCCGAGAACCGCTCCCAGTTCGTGATCGAACCGCTGGAGCCCGGATTCGGTTACACCCTCGGAAACTCGCTGCGCCGCACGCTGCTGTCGTCCATCCCGGGCGCGGCCGTCACCAGCATCCGCATCGACGGTGTGCTGCACGAGTTCACCACCGTCCCCGGAGTCAAGGAAGACGTCACCGACATCATCCTGAACCTCAAGGGTCTGGTCGTGTCCTCCGAGGAGGACGAGCCGGTCACCATGTACCTGCGCAAGCAGGGCCCGGGTGAGGTCACCGCCGGCGACATCGTGCCGCCCGCCGGCGTTACGGTGCACAACCCCGAGATGCACATCGCCACCCTGAACGACAAGGGCAAGCTGGAGGTCGAGCTCGTCGTCGAGCGCGGCCGCGGCTACGTGCCTGCCGTGCAGAACAAGGCCTCCGGCGCCGAGATCGGCCGGATCCCGGTCGATTCCATCTACTCGCCGGTGCTCAAGGTCACCTATAAGGTGGAGGCCACCCGCGTCGAGCAGCGCACCGACTTCGACAAGCTGATCCTCGATGTCGAGACCAAGAACTCGATCACCCCGCGCGACGCACTGGCCTCGGCCGGCAAAACGCTGGTGGAATTGTTCGGTCTGGCACGGGAACTCAACGTCGAGGCCGAGGGCATCGAGATCGGTCCCTCGCCGGCCGAGGCCGATCAGGCCGCGCACTTCGCGCTGCCGATCGACGATCTGGACCTGACGGTGCGGTCGTACAACTGCCTCAAGCGCGAGGGTGTGCACACGGTGGGTGAGCTCGTGGCCCGCACGGAGTCCGATCTGCTGGACATCCGTAACTTCGGCCAGAAGTCCATCGACGAGGTGAAGATCAAGCTGCACCAGCTCGGTCTGTCGCTCAAGGACAGCCCGGCCAGCTTCGATCCGTCCGAGGTCGCCGGCTACGACGTCGCCACCGGCACCTGGAACAGCGATGCCGGCTACGACCTGGACGACAACCAGGACTTTGCCGAAACCGAACAGCTCTAGGCGCGAAACCGAACACCTCTAAAGCACAACAGCTTTCGAGAACCGTCCCGGCCCTACCTGATACGGGGGCCGGCCCCACAAGGAGATAGTCGCAATGCCCAAGCCCACCAAGGGTCCTCGCCTCGGCGGGTCGTCCTCGCACCAGAAGGCGCTGCTGGCCAACCTGGCCACCTCGCTGTTCGAGCACGGCCGCATCAAGACGACCGAGCCGAAGGCACGGGCGCTGCGTCCGTACGCGGAGAAGCTCATCACCCACGCCAAGAAGGGCACGCTGCACAACCGGCGTGAGGTGATGAAGAAGATCCGCGACAAGGACATCGTGCATGTGCTGTTCGCCGAGATCGGGCCGTTCTTCGCCGACCGCAACGGCGGCTACACCCGCATCATCAAGGTCGAGAACCGCAAGGGCGACAACGCCCCCATGGCGGTCATCGAGCTGGTGCGGGAGAAGACCGTCACCTCCGAGGCGAACCGTGCGCGTCGCGCGGACGCGGCGCAAAAGGTGGCCGCGGCTGCCGCGCCGCAGGCCGCGGTCGAGCCCGAGGCAGCCGAAGGCCCGGCCGCGGAGGAGGAGACCGTCGAAGAGGTCAAGGCAGAAGACGCCGCGATCGAGGAGGCTCAGGAAGCTGAAGCCGCCGAAGAGGTCGCCGAAGCCGAAGCCGAGGATGACAACAAGTCCTAACGACAACGTCGTGAGCATGCCCGCCATCGATTTCGGTGGCGGGCATGTTCGTTTACGCCTCGACATCGCCTACGACGGCACCGAGTTCGCCGGCTGGGCGACACAAACCGGACAGCGCACCGTCGCGGGCGCGATCGACGACGCGCTGTCCACGGTGTTCCGGGCACCGGTGGTCACCCGTGCCGCGGGGCGCACCGATTCCGGGGTGCACGCCACCGGGCAGGTCGCCCACGTCGACGTGCCCGCCGACGCGCTGCCGCACGCCTACCCGCGCACCCGCCGTCCAGGGGAACCCGAGTTCGGGCCACTGGTCCGCCGATTGGGACGGATGCTGCCCGAGGATGTTCGCGTCCGCGAGATAACCCGCGCCGCACCTGGATTCGACGCTCGGTTCTCGGCGCTGCGTCGCCACTACGTCTATCGGTTGACGACGGCGCCGTACGGCGCCGAGCCGCACGAGGCCCGGTTCGTCACCGCGTGGCCGCGGCCGCTCGATGTGGCGGCGATGTCCGCTGCCGCCCGGGAGTTGTTGGGGCTGCACGACTTCGCCGCGTTCTGCCGCCACCGGGACGGGGCGACGACGATCCGGGAACTGCAGCGGCTGGACTGCGAACGCGACGGCGACCGGGTCGCCGTGCATGTCAGCGCCGACGCGTTCTGCTGGAACATGGTGCGGTCACTGGTGGGCGCGCTGCTGGCTGTCGGGGAGCGCCGCCGCGCCCCGGCGTGGTGCGCGGCACTGTTGGATTCGGCGCGACGCTCCAGCGATTTCGCCGCGGCGCCGGCGCGGGGCCTGACGCTCGTCGGTGTCGACTATCCGCCCGACGCCGAGCTTGCGGCCCGCAACCTGGTGACCCGGGACCTGCGTACCGCCGACGAGCTGTAGCTACAGTCGGCCCACGATGAAGTCGGCGGCCTGGTTCACCATGCCCGCGCCGATGTAGGCGGGGGCCAGATGCGCGGGCCAGTAGTCCTGCCAGTTCTCCGGAGCGGTCGGATTGCAGATCGGATCGTCGCCGTGGCACAGCTCGATGATCCGGTCGCGCAGCGCGGGGTTGGTGAAGTTCGCGATCGGCCCGACCCACTGACTGCCGTTACCGAACAGCGCGACGGCGGCGATGTGCCGATCGACACCGTCGGGCAGCGGGCTCTTGAAGCCAAACGCGGCTATCGGGACCGCGACCACCACGTCGGTGACTGCCGCGCCCAGTGAATAGCCGCCCAGCACCAGTCGGGTGTCGGGGCAGTTGCCGGCCATGTACTGGATGCGTTGGCTCATGTCATTGGCGCCGATGTCGACCTCGGTGTCGGCGGGATACTTCACCGCGTAAAGGTCGATGTCCTTGCCGGTCTTGTTGCGCAGGGCGCTGACCAGCGCGTTGCCGATCTGGCCGGCGCCGGGCGACTCGATGCGGCCGCGGGCGAAGATCAGCTCGGCCTCGGGGCAGGACTGTGCCGACGCGAGCGGGGGCGCAACGAACGAGGCTGCGGTGAAGAGGAGCGCAGCCGTGGCCGACAGGACCCGTAATTTTCGCAGCTGACGAATCACCGTGTTGATCTTAATCGGCCGCGGCCGTTCAGACCCGGCCAGCGGCGAAACCGGCGGCCTGGCCGATGAGCGGGGAACGCTCGTAGCTGGTGTGGGCAAACGGGTTGCGGCCCCCGGAACAGATCGGATCACCGTCGGCGCACAGGTCGATCGCCTTACCGGCGAACACTCCGCGGCCCGAAACCGGACTTCCGAACTTGGCAGACGGGTTGCCGAATACCGCGACGGCCGCGACGTTGCCGCCCAGTCCCGCCGGCAGCGGAGGCGCCGAGCCGATGGTGCCGATCCGGTCGCCGAGCGGCGGCACCCCGGCAAGCATCGCGACGACGGCCGCGCCCTGCGAGTAGCCGCCGAGCACGATGCGGGTGTTCGGGCACTGGGCCGCCATGAAGGCGATACGTCCGGTGGCGTCGGTGGCGCCACTGGCCGTGTTCAGGAAGTCGTAGCTGGCGGGATAGTTCACGCCGTAGGTGCCCACGGTCCTACCGCCCAGCTGGTTGCGCAGGGTGTCGGCGAGCGCCTGGCCGACCCGCCCCACGCCGGGCGGCTCACTGGTACCGCGGGCGAAGACCACCTCGACGTCGGGGCACGGCTGAGCAGAAGCCGTTCCGGCGGGAAGGACCACGGCGGCCAAGAAGGCCATCACGGCAGCGGCGGCCGCCAGCATCGGGCGGCTCAGTCGATCGGAAAGCACAAGACACGGTAACGCATAGCTGTGTTAAACAAGTCCGGCTACGAACGCCGCGGCCCGGTCCGTGAGCCCGACGGGCCCGTAGTTGCTGTGCGCGGCGATCACGTTTCCGTTCGAACACACCGGATCCCCGACGTTGCACAGGTCGATGGACCGCGAGCCCCACACCGGGCTCGCGGTGATCGGCAGACCCACCTTGGCCGACGGGTTGCCGAAGACGGCGATGGCGGCGACGAAATCCGGCGCGTTTGGCGGCAGCGGTGCGGTGGACCCGACCGCCGGGATCGGGACTGCGGCGATCACGTCGACCACCGCGGCGCCCTGCGAATAGCCGCCGAGCACCAGTCGGGTCTGCGGGCAGTTGGCCATCATGTACTGGATGTGCAGGCTGGCGTCGTTGGCGCCCGCCGCCGCGGCAAGGAAGTCGAAGCTCGCCGGGTAGTTGACGGCGTAGGCGCCCACCGAGCGGCCCCCGACGCGGTCACGCAGCGCGTCGACGAACGCCGCACCCACCCGGCCTAGGCCGGCGGGCTCGTCGGTGCCGCGGGCGAAGACGACCTCGATGTCGGGACATCCCTGCGCATGGGCCACCGGCAAGCGGCCGGGCGTCCCGGCCAGGGCTGCTACGGCCAGCAGCACGGCCGCGAGCACCGACGTCAGCCGGCGCCGCCGGAGATCAAGATCGATCATCACGTGGCGATGTTAGCCGCTCGACGTCCCCGTCGCCGGTGCATCCGGCCAGGTCACCGTCTCGGCCTCATCGAGTTCGCTGCGGTCGCCCTGCCGGGCCAGCGCGAGCCCGACCAGCACGACGGCGCCCCCGATGGCTTGGGTGGGGGTCATCGCCTCACCGAGCAGCACCCAGGCCGCCAGCACCGCGAACATCACCTCGGACAGGCCGACCAGGGACGCGAATCGGGGCCGCAGCCGGGCGATCCCGACGATGCCCAGGGTGTAGGCGATCGCCGTCGGGATCAGGCCGAGCGCGATCACCGGCACGATCCAGGGGGTGGTCCAGCCCGCGATCACCGTGTCGTCGGAGGTGAAGCGCATCGGCATCACGCCGGCGGCCCCGAGTATCGCGACCGTGACGGCGCCGACGAGCAGACCGCCCGCCGCCAGCGTGATCGGGTGCAGCGCCGGCCGGCCGTCGGAGGCGTCGGCGCCGACCTTGTCGGACATCAGGAAGTAACAGGCGGCGCACACGGCCGCGGCCAGGCCCCAGGCGACACCGGCGAGATTGATGGAGGCGCCGGTGAACCCGCCGGGCCCGACGATGCCGAGCACCAGCATGATCCCCGTGACCGCGAGCGCTACCCCGGAGAGCGTCATCGATGTGGGCCGCTTCCGGGTGGTGGCCCACAGCCAGCCGACCACCAGGATCGGTGCGGTGTATTCGAGCAGGAGTGCGACGCCGACCGACAGGTGCGACACCGCGTTGTAGTAGAAGAGCTGTGCGCCGGCGATCGGCACCAGGCCGTACAGCGCCACCGTCCTGGCGTGCGAGCGCGCCTCCCGCCACCAGCCGGGACGGACGACGGAGGCGAAGACCGCCATCGCGAGCGCGCCGCCGGCCAGCCGGGCGGTGACCGCCGCGGTCGGCGTCCAGCCGGCCTCCATCAACGCCTTCGCAAACGGCCCGGAGCACCCGAACGCGAACGCGGAGCCGACAGCGAACAGCAGACCTGTACGAAAATGGTCGACGCGAACGCGCGGGTTCGTATCGAGCGCAGCCATGGGCAACCGCCTCCGTGGACGTGACGCCTCCGTGGAGGTGACAGGGGTGACATGAGTAAAATCAACTTTGGTCGTGACACTACCGCCGAGAGGAGTCATGGGTCAAATGCTTTTCACTCATGACACTGAGCTCACCCTTCGCGCAGCGAGTGTCCTGATCAACAGCGACCGGGTGGATGGTGAGCAGCTGCCCGACCTCGCCGCCCTCGACCGGTACCTGCACGACTTCGGCTGGACGGGCCGACGCGATCACGACGCTGCCGAACTCGACGCGGTGCACACGCTGCGTGCCCGGCTGGGCCGCATCTGGGAGGTCGCCGACGACGAGGTGCGCGCCGTCGATCAGGTCAACGCTCTGCTGGCCGACACCAAGGCGTCGCCGTGGCTGACCCGGCACCCCGAGATGCCCGAGTGGCATCTGCATCTTGCGTCGATCCACGACCCGCTGTGGCAGCGGATGGGCGCCGAGATGGCGATGGCGCTGGCCGATCTGATCCGGGCCGGGGAATTGCGCCGGCTCAAGGTCTGCGCCGCCCCGGATTGCGGCGCGGTGCTCGTCGATCTGTCCCGCAACAGGTCGGGCAAGTTCTGCGACACCGGCAACTGCGGGAACCGCCAGCACGTTGCGGCCTACCGGGAACGGCGCTCCAACAAGTGATCTGACCCCCGAGGTGGCGCCGTTACGCTGGCCGAGGGGGTGTGATGGCGCAACCGACGACACGCCTGCACGTCAGTGGGCACCGCTTCCAGGCGCGGCGGATGGAACATGCGCTGATCCGCGGCGACGCCCGGATGCTCGACGATCCGCTTCGCGCACAGTCTGTCTCGCTGATCGCCGGTGCGGTGCTGGCCACTGTCGCCGTCGCGGTGTGCGCGGTGCTGACCGTGGTGCGCCCCGGCGGTTCCGTCGGTGATGCGCGGCTGGTCGTGGTCCGCGAATCCGGGGCGATGTACGTCAGGATCGACGACGTCATGCATCCGGTGTTCAACCTGGCCTCGGCGCGGCTGATCCTGGGCGGCCCCGTCGAGCCGCGGCTGGTCTCGCAGCGGTCCGTCGGCGAGTCGGCGCTAGGCCCGCAGGTCGGCATTCCCGGTGCGCCCGCCCAGATCTCGCCGCCACTGGACACCCCGGAGTCCGCCTGGACAGTCTGCGATGCCGGGGAGTCCGGTACCTCCGTCGCGGCGGGGCCGGTCGACACGTCGGCCATGACGACCGATGCCCGCGTGCTGGTGACACCCCGCGGGGAGAGTGCCGCGTCGACCTACCTGCTGCACGACGGCCGCCGGTCCCGGGTGGATCTGCGCCATCCCGCTGTGGTGCGTGCGCTTCGGCTCGACGGCGTTACGCCGCAGTCGGTTTCGCCCGCTCTGTTGGCGGCGGTGCCGGAGGCGCCCGCCATCGAACCGCCACGCATCCCCGCTCTGGGCACCGCCGGGCCGGCGGTGCTCCGCGGCCATCCGGTGGGCACCGTGGTACAGGTGCCCGGCGCAGGGGCGGCGGTCGACTACTTCGTGGTGCTGTCGGACGGCCTGCAGCGCGTCGGGGAGGTCGCGGCCGACCTGATCCGTTACACCGACAGCCGGATCGATGAACAGATGCCGACGGTGTCGGCTGACGTCGTCGGTGCGCTGCCGGTGGTGGACACTCTTGCCGTGTCGACATTTCCGCACACCGGTGGGGTGACCGACGATCCGGTGGTGTGTGCCGCCTGGTATCCCGACGCCGGTGAAACCGGTTCACGCACCGCCGTTCTGGTGGGGGACGCCGCACCGCCGGCCGCGCATCCGGTCGGGCTCGCACAGGCCGACGGCGCAGGACCGGCGGTCGACACGGTGTCGGTGCCCGCCGGTCGCGCGGTCTTCGTCCGTTCCGTGGCGCTCACCGGCGAGGGGCACAGCACCGGCTCGCTGTTCCTGGTGACCGACACCGGGGTGCTGTTCGGGGTCCGCGACCCCGACAGCGCGCGGGCACTCGGGATCACCGCGGCCGCGGTGCCCGCGCCGTGGCCCGTGCTCGCGACGTTGCCGCGCGGTCCCGAACTCAGCGGGTCCGCCGCGTCAGTCATGCGAGACGGGGTGTCGTGACCGGTGCACGACCGCCGAGACCGCCACCCCGCATCCGGCCAACGCCAGGCACAGCACGGCGGCTTGTACCGCGGTCCTGCGTGAGGTGGTCCGCGGCGGCGACGGGGCGGCGATCGGCGTTGCCGCCGGGGTGACCGTCTCGCCCGTTCCTGCCCCGGTCGCCGACACCGCCGCGAGCGCATCCACCACGCCGTGTCCGACGACCGGATCCCAGCCGCCGGGCGGGTCGTGCGCGGTGTCCTCGATGACGCGCATCACCTGCCGTGCGGTCAGTTCCGGGAACCGGGCCCGGACCAGCGCCGCGATCGCGGCGACCACGGGCACGGCGTAGCTGGTTCCGGAGATCGGCCGGCCGGCCGGCGACGTGTCCACCAATCCGTCCCCGGCGGGCGCCAGGGAGATCACCCCCTCGCCCGGGGCTGCGACGTCCACCCAGGGACCGGCCAGGCTGAACTCCGAGGCGATTCCGTCGGCGTTCACCGCGCCGACGGTCAGCACGTAGTCGTCGTACCAGGCCGGACTCGCCACTGTGGTGACCGCCGTGGCGAGCGTGGGGTCGCGCGGATTGTGTTCCAGGCACTGCCCGGCACCGCCGACGTTGCCTGCCGCGGTCACCACGACGACGTTCTTCACGTCGACGGCATAGGCCAGTGCCGCGCCGAGTGCCCGGTCGTCGAGGCTCCCCTCGACCGGGACGCACGCCACTGTCGAGATGTTGATCACCGTGGCCCCCTGGTCGGCCGCGGTGCGCACGGCAGAGGCCAGCGTGTCGACATCCCCGACACCTGAGCCTCCCGGTTCGTCGACGGCGCGAAACTTGTTGCTGGACTGCCTGATCGACAGCAGTGACACCTCAGGAGCGAGGCCGGCGAACGCGTCCGGATCGGCGGTGTCCGGTGCGGCCCCGATGATCCCGGCGACGATCGTGCCGTGCCCGTCACAGTCGGCGGTGCCGTCCTGACGGGACACATAGTCGCCGCCGGGGACCAGGTGCGGCAGTCTGCGGTGCCGCGCCACCCCGGTGTCGATCACCGCGACAGTCTGGCCCGCTCCACGGGTCAGCGCCCACAGGGCGGGAAGGTCGAGCCCGCGCACCTGCCCGGGGCCCGTGGCCGCCGCGGCGGCCGGTGGGGCGGTGACGCAGGCGTCGTGCTGGGTGGTGGGGCGCAGCGGCGCAGCCGGGCCCGGCGCGGGCAGCAGCGACTCGTCCACCGCGGGCGGCCCGACCGCGGCCGCATACGGGGCCGTCGGAAACATCGCCAGCACCGCCACGGCCGGCGCCCGCCACCATCGGGCCGCGCCGGTCACGTCAGGCTCAATTGCTGTGCCAGGCCGTATATCCCGGCGATCCAGAACGCCAGCGGCGCCACCGCGGCCAGTGCGAGGTACTCGACATACTGAATCCACCTCCGCGACAGCGCGTTCGGTGAGTACGACCGGGCTGCGCCGTACACCGCGAGCGCGGCGGCGACCGCGACGCCTGCGCTGATCGAGCCCGCTTGCGCAGGCACCGCCGCCGTCACGACGAGCGCCGACACCAGCAGTGACACCAGCCCGGCGGCGCCCAGCGCGGACCGTCTCTGCGGGTCGGCATGCACGCGCCGGCGCAGTACGAGCACCACCCCGATATCGGCCGCGAACGCCGCGCCCAACGCCCGCGCCGAACCCGTGGCGATCGCGGTGGCCGCCACGGTGAGAGCGCCGGCCGCCGCCGCGCCGGCCCAGCCGACCACGAGAGCGGTCAGCGCGCGATGCGGTGCGTCGGTATGCGCGGCCAGGCGTGGGGCCAGCGCCAGTCCGGCCAACGACACCACCGACAGCGCCGCGCCGACCACCGAGGACCCGGGCACAAGGTTGCCCACGGCTGCCGCGGCGGTGAGCGCGCCCGCCGCGGCCGTGAGCGCCGCCTGCGGCGCCGGGTCCGGCAGCACCCTCACCAGCAGCACGGCCATCGCGAACCCCGAGGACGCGGACAGTAGCAGCGCCGCCACCCACGGCGTACCGGGCAGCGCGAGAAGTCCTGCCACACCGGCGAACAACACCGCGGCGGTGCCGAGCACCAGGGCCGAGCGCCGGTCGATGCGTGAGGCGGCCACCGCGCCGGACGCGGCGGCGACCGACAACCCGGCCGCCGACCAGAAGTGCCAGGGCGTCGGCGCCGCCACGCCGGCCCATGCCAGCGCCCCGGCAGCCACCAGGACGGCGGCCGCGCCGGCGATCCCTCCGGATTCCTCGTCGACCTCGGCCGTCATGGAAGCGGCGAGGGCGGCGCACGGGTCGGCCGGTAGCCGGCGCGGGGGCGGGATCCGCACATGTGTGAGCACCAGTACCTCACCGTCATCGACGCCGTTGTCCCTCAATGACATCGACGGGTCCAAGGGATCGCCGGCCGCGCGGGTCAACTGCCAGTGCGTCGGTCCGGGTGACGCGCCGAGCACGACATCGACGATCGACGGCATCAACTCACCCAGTGCCAGACCGGCGGGCACGACGAGATCCACGGCCTCCGGACCGCGCGCCGCGAGGGCGTGAACGGCGATCCTGCGCAACGTATCCGGCACGGGCTCGAACGTAACTCGGCTTGATGAGGATGCAGCGCACCAAATCGGTGGGCTGTGGATGGAACGGGCCGCGGCACTGGTGCGTCTACTCCACATGGACCTCGGCCGGATCGTCCTCGACAAGCCACCCGAGCCGCCGGCGCAGACACCGATGAGCCCGCTGGCCCGGCTGATGCCGGTGGCGATGATCGTCGCGATGGCCGGCATGACCGTGCTGTACCTGACCTCGGCGGGTTCGACGCGTAACCCGATGTTCCTGTTCTTCCCGGTGATGATGCTGGTCTCGCTGATCGGCACACTGGCCCACACCGGGCGCGACCGCACCGGCGACCTCGATACTGGGCGCGCCGGCTATCTGCGCTACCTGGGCACCGTCGACGACGCACTGGTGGCCGCCGGCGACACCCAGTATCGGTCCCAGCACGACCTGCATCCTGAACCCGCAGCGCTGTGGACGATCGCGGGCGGAGAACGGATGTTCCGCCGCGCCGCGGACGGTCCGGACTTCGGTGTGGTCCGGATCGGCGTGGGGGAGCAGCCGGCGGCCGTCTCGGTGGTCGCCCCGGACCTGGGACCGGACGACGAGGCCGACCCCGTCACCGCCGGCGCGGTGCGCCGTCTGGTGCGGCACCACGCGATGGTCGCTGACTTGCCCGTCGTGGTGCGGCTCGCCTCCGCCGGGCTGATCACCGTCGACGGCGACCCCGCCGACGTCCGCGCCGTCGTCAGGGCGATGGTGTGTCAGCTGGCCGTTCACCACGACCCAGGCCTCATGACGGTCGCGGCGGCGGGCCCACAACTGCACTGGGACTGGATGAAATGGCTGCCGCATGCGGGTGAGCGCCGACGCGGGCGGCGCCACCTGCTGATCGTCGACGGTGGGGCGGCACCGCAACCCGCCGACGGCGTCACGGTCGTCGCGCTGCGGCCCGGCCCTGGCACAGGTGTCGCCGTGCACGTCGACGGGCAGCGGGTGGACGCGCGCTTCGACGAGCTCGCGTTGCCCGCCGCGTTAGCGTGCGCGCGCCGACTGTCGCGTCACCGTCCGCATGAGTCCGCCCGCGCGGACGGCGTTCCTGACTGGGCGGCGCTGATGGGCATTGCCGACCCGCAGGCGGTCGACGCCGAAGCCCGGTGGTCGAGGCGGTCCCCGGCCGGGCTGCTGCCGGTGCCGGTCGGGGTGGCCGACGACGGAACGGTCGTCGACCTGGACATCAACGAGGCAGCCGCCGGCGGGTTGGGTCCGCACGGATTGTGCGTCGGCGCAACAGGTTCGGGCAAGTCCGAGTTTCTGCGCACGCTGGTGCTGGGGATGGTCACCGCGCATCCGCCGGAAGCGTTGAACCTGGTGCTGGTCGACTTCAAGGGCGGTGCGACGTTCCTGGGTTTGGACGGCGTGCGTCACGTGTCGGCGGTGATCACGAATCTGGCCGACGAGGCGCCGCTGGTCGCACGGATGCGGGACGCGCTGTCCGGGGAGATCAACCGCAGACAGGAGATCCTCCGTGCGGCAGGCAATCTCACCAACCTGACCGAATACGGCAGGGCCAGGGTCCTGGACCGGACGCTGCCCCCGCTGCCCGCGCTGCTGATCATCGTCGACGAGTTCTCCGAACTGCTGAGCCGGCATCCCGATTTCGCCGAGCTGTTCGTCGCGATAGGCCGACTGGGGCGGTCGCTGGGCATGCACCTGCTGCTGGCCAGCCAGCGACTCGACGAGGGCAGGCTGCGCGGCCTGGAAACCCACCTGTCGTACCGGATCTGCCTGAAGACCTTCTCCGCCGCCGAATCCCGGTCTGTGCTCGGTGTTCCCGACGCCCACCAGCTGCCGGCCCGGCCCGGTGCGGCCTATCTCAGCACTGCCGCGGGCACCCTGACGCGGTTCCAGACGGCGTTCGTCTCCGGCTGTTTCCCCGTCCGCCGGCAGAGGCGCGACAGCGCACCCGAGGTCCGGCGCTTCACACTCATCGACCGTGCCGGCGGCGCCGCACCCGCGCCGTCGATGTCGCGACTCCCGCTGCTCGAGACGGTGCTGGGGCAGCTGGCCGGCCGCGGCGCTGTGGCACACCGGGTGTGGCTGCCGCCGCTGGGCCGCTCGCCGCGTCTGGACGCGGTGTTGTCGGCCGCAACCGCGGGGCGGCTGCGGGTGCCGATCGGCGTGGTGGACCGCCCCTTCGAGCAGCGGAGGGACCCGCTGATCGTCGACCTGTCCTCCGGAGCAGGTCATGTCGCGGTCGTCGGGGCGCCCCGCTCGGGCAAGTCGACGGCGCTGCGGACGATCATCGG
The DNA here is from genome assembly GCF_054786995.1 of Mycobacterium sp. ZZG. NCBI lineage: Bacteria > Bacillati > Actinomycetota > Actinomycetes > Mycobacteriales > Mycobacteriaceae > Mycobacterium > Mycobacterium sp. ZZG. The sequence goes on along the minus strand of NZ_JBTBFV010000023.1, from coordinate 48,769 downwards.
TGCGCTCGCCGCCACACACGACGCCGGCGCGGTGCAGTTCTACTGCCTGGACTTCGGAGGTGGCGACCTGGCGGCGGTGCGCGACCTGCCCCACGTCGGCGCCGTGGCCGGGCGCCGGGACAGCGATCTGTGCCGCCGAATCGTCGCCCAGCTGGAGGCGGTGCTGCGGTCGCGCGAGGCGGCGGGCGGAGTCCGCGAGGATCCCTACGGCGAAGTCGTCCTGGTGGTTGACGGGTGGGTCACCCTGCGGCAGGACTTCGACGGGATGGACAGCGCGATCACCGCCATGGCCGCGCAGGGCCTGGCCTACGGCGTACACGTGATGGTCACGGCGTCCCGGTGGGCGGATCTGCGGCCCGCCCTGAAGGACCAGATCGGCACCCGGATCGAGCTGCGGCTCGGGGATCCGGCGGACTCGGAGCTGGACCGCAGACGTGCCAAGGAGCTCGCCGCCCGACCGCCTGGTCGCGGAATCACCGCCGATGGCTGCGAGATGGTGATCGCCACACCGGATGTCGAGCCGATGCGGGACGGGGGCGCCGCACCGCCGGTCGAGCTGCTGCCGGCGCGGGTCGACCGATCCGCGATCGATGTCCCCGGCCGCCGCCGGGGGCAGGTGCTGCTCGGTCTCGGGGAGCGTGACCTCAACCCGGTCACCATGGATCTCGGAGAACACCCGCACCTGCTGGTGCTCGGTGACGGCGAGTGCGGCAAGACCGCACTGCTGCGACTGCTCTGCACCGAATTGGCCGCGGCCGCCGACGAACCACATCTGGAGATCGTCGACTTCCGGCGCACGCTGCTCGGTGTGGTCGAGAGTGGGCCGCGAGTCGGCTACGCGGTGTCGGGGGTCGCGGCGACGTCACGGACGGCCGCGTTGACCGAACGGCTGAACGCCAGGATGCCCGACGAGTTCGTCACACAACAGCAGCTGCGGGACAGGTCCTGGTGGAGCGGTCCGGACATCTACGTGATCGTCGACGACTACGACCTGGTGGCGGGTGCCACCGGGAACCCGCTCGCCCCGCTGGCCGATTTCCTGCCGCACGCCAAGGATCTCGGGCTGCACGTCATCGTCGCCCGGCGCTCCGGGGGCGCGGCGCGGGCGATGTTCGATCCCGTGCTGGCCCGCATGCGCGACATGGGGTGCGCGGGTGTGATGATGAGCGCGTCTCCGGACGAGGGTGTGCTGCTGGGCGCCACCCGGCCCACACCACTGCCACCGGGACGGGCCACGCTGAGCGTGCGCGGCCGACCGGACGAACTCGTCCAGACGGCCTGGGTGGAGCCGCCGTGACCACCGTCGTCGTCGAGGTCGGCCCGGCTGCGGTCCGTGGCCCCGACGACGCTCCGCGCGAATGGGTTTCGGCGGCGTTGGCCTGCATCGACGACCCGCTGGCTCTGGTGCAGGACCGGGTCGTCGACGTCGCGGTGCTGTGGCGGGACGTACTGCGCGCGGCTGCCGGCGGGGCCGCGAGCCACCTGGTGCTGGTGGTGCCGACGTGGTGGCCGGCCGGTCGGGCCGGCGTCGTCGGCGAGGCCGCACGCGGCCTCGCGCCACAGGTCACCGTGCTGCGACGGGGCTCTGTGCTCGGCGACGGCGGCCGCGCGGTGGTGGAACTGGCCGCGGAGGTTGCCGTGGTGACGATGCCCGGCGCCGGGCCCGCGGTGGTGTCCCGCGACGACGACGCGCTCGTCGCGCACCTCCACCCCGGGACGTCGGTGCTGATCGACACCCCGGCCGCAGTGCCGCCGCTGTCGCCCACCGCGGCTGCCCGCCTCGGCCGGCTCGCAGCGGTGCTCACCTACGGCGATCGCATCGGCCTGCACGCCGCCGTGCGGAATGCCGTTGCGCAACCGCGCCGGCGGACACCTCCGAACCGGCGAACCGGCGCCGTCCTGGCCGGCGTGGCACTGACCGCGGCCGCCGCCGGAGGAAGCTGGGCGGCGCAGGCGGTGTCGGACGCACCGCCGTCGCCGGCAGGCAGCCGGCTGCTGAGGGAGGGCCGGGTCGGTGTCTCGGTGCCCGCCTCGTGGACCGTCGAGCGAGTCACCGCGGGGCCGGGTTCGCCGCGGGTCCGCGTCGCCGCCGCCGGCGGCCTGCCCGCCCTGCACCTCACCCAGGCCGACGGCGACGCGGCCTCCGTCGAGGAGGTCGCCGAATCTCTCCGTCGGGCAATGGGATCCGCGCCACCCGGGGTGTTCGTCGACTTCGATCCCGACGGGGAGCGCGCCGGCCGGGCGGCCGTGACCTACCTGGAGCGGCGGACCGACAGCCAGACATGGTGGACCGTGCTGGTCGACGGCACGCTGCGCATCGCGATCGGGTGTCAGAGCGCCCCGGAGCAGCGGCGGCTCGTCGAGGACGTGTGCGACGAAGCCGTGCGCTCCGCCCACGCGCTGCGATGAAAACCGAAACAGGGGAACCGAACTCGGCTGCGCTGCGTCCAATCTGTATATCGCTTTTTCAAGGCTACGAGAGGACTTCACATGCCGACACCGTCAGGGGCCGCCGGGGCGGCGCTGACCACCGATCTCGACCTCATGCTGTCGGTGGCAGGCAAGACCGATGCGCGCAACGAGGAGATCCGGGCCATGCTGCACTCGTTCATCGGCGCGATGAGCAGTGTGCCGCCGTCGGTGTGGGGCGGCGTGGCCGCGGTCCGGTTCCGCGACGTGGTCGAGCGCTGGAACGCGGAGTCGATGAAGTTGCACGCCGCACTGGCGCGCATCGCCGAGACGATCCGGGACAACGAGCGAATCCTGCGCGAGGTGGCCGACGGTCATTCGCAGCGGATCGCCTCCGTCGCGGCGCACCTGTAGGCGGCGGCGATGACCCACACGCTGTCCTACAACTTCGGTGAGATCGAGTACACCGTCCGTCAGGAGATCCACCGCACCTCCGCCCGCCTCAACGGCGCCCTCGACGACCTGCGCGCCCAGATCGCCCCGCTGCAGGCGACGTGGACGCGGGAGTCCGCCGAGGCGTACCGCGCCGAGCAGACCCGCTGGGAACAGTCCGCGGCGGCGCTCAACGAGATCCTGGTCAGCCTCGGCAACGCGGTCCGGGACGGCGCGGACGACGTCGCCGACACCGACCGCCGAGCCGCCAACGCCTGGGGCGCCTGACGCGCCTCACCCCGGGACTGCGCGGCCCTCGAAAGGAGGGGAGCCGATCGAGGGTCGCGCAGTACTCTGACCGGCGTTGCTGCGTTAGGGTGGCAGCACATGTGAGGGCGGACACAAAGGAACGCCACGTGGCAGCTTCAGAGACATCGACCGGACGGGGATCGGCCCGTCCGTCGAAAGGGCTGCGTGCTGTCCACGAATTGTTCGTTGCCGGCGAGGTCGACGCGTCCTATCTGAGCTCTATTCCGGTGCGCCCCGTCGTTGCGCAGAGTTGGCAGCGCAGCCTCGCGGTCGGGGTGGATCCGAACCTCGGTGGCGCGCGGGCGGCGGTCACCGCGATCGAGCGGCTGCGTGAGACCCATCCGCTGGCGCCCGCGCTGCCGGTGATCCGGCGGCTCCTCGTCGACGACGCCGTCGACTCCGGTGTGGTGGTCGCGGTGAGCGCCGCCGACGGCACGCTGCTGTGGGTTGAAGGCGACCCGAAGGCGTGCCGCCGGGCCGAGGCGATGAACTTCGTCCCAGGCGCCGACTGGAGTGAGCGCAGCGCCGGCACCAACGCGCCCGGCACCGCGCTGGCACTGGACCGTGAAATGCAGATCCGCGGATCGGAACACTTCACCCGCATCGTCCAGCCGTGGAGTTGCACCGCCGCGCCGGTGCACGATCCCAGCACCGGCGCGCTGCTCGGTGCCATCGACCTGACCGGGGGCTCGGAGGTCGCGTCGGCTCAGACGCTGGCGCTGGTGCGCGCCACGGCGGTGGCCGTCGAGAATCACCTGGCTCTGCTGCGGGTGGCAGGAGCCGCGGCCGAGCCCGCCGCTCGCCGACCTCACCTGGTGGTGCTCGGGGGCGACCGGCCGCGCTGGGTGACCACCGACCGGTACGGACACCTGCAGGCCACCCACCTGACGGGTCGCCATGCCGACATCCTGGTGCTGCTCAGCCGTCATCCGGAGGGGCTGTCGGCCGACCATCTGGCGGTGCTGCTCGACGACAAGGACCTTGACGTCGTCACGGTCCGCGCCGAGATGTCGCGACTGCGCAAGGTCATCGGCGCCGAGAACCTCGGGTCCCGGCCGTACCGGCTGTCGACGCCGATCACCAGCGACATCGGCGAGGTGTTCGAGGCCCTCGACGCCGGCGATGTCGAGTCGGCGCTCAACCGCTACGCCGGTCCGCTGCTCGCCCAGTCGGTGTCCCCGGCCATCGCCCGGCTGCGCACCCAGCTGTCGACGACCCTGCGTGATGCGGTGCTCGCCGAGAGCCGGCAGGGCCGCACCGATCTGCTGCGGCGGTGGCTCGAGCTGCCCGAAGGACGCGACGACCGCGAGGGGTGGCAGGCGCTGCGCGACAGCGCCGGACTCACCGCGGTGGCCCGCGCCCGGGCCCGGGGTCACCTCGCCGGTCTGGACTTCGAACTCGGCTGAAAACCCGAGCAACGCGCGAAAAGCCCAGCGCAACGCCGGTGCAGATGCGAGTTGCCAACGTGGGCAAGGTGATTCGACGATATCGGGATGGACATCCACAGCTACGCCGCGTTCGTCCCCGACACCTACACCGCCGCAATGACCCCGCCGGTCAGCACGTGGTGGCCGTGGCGCGGCGCCACAGTGCACATCGCGCGCGCGGTCGTCGCCGAGGCTGCGGTGCGCGTCATGCTCGTTCACGGAGGCGGCGGATACAGCGGCGCGCTGTGGCCCGCCACCGCGGTCGCGGCCGGAGACGGGGCCGACGTCCTCGCCCCCGACCTTCCGATCTACGGCGACACCGTCGTACCCGACCCGGCCGGCGTGCGCTACGACGACTGGATCGACCTGCTGTGTGACCTGGTGACCGCGGAACGGGCCGCCGACCCACGCCCGCTGATCCTGTTCGGCGCCAGCATGGGCGGCATGGTGGCCTATGAGGTCGCGGCCCGCACCCGGCAGGTCGCCGCCGTCGTCGCGACCTGCCTGCTGGACCTGTCCGACCCCGCGGCCCGCGCCGCGGCGACCCGCTTCGCCTGGATGGGCAGGCCCGCGCCGGCGCTGCTGCGCGCGGTCGATCCTGTTCTGGGCCGGGTACGGGTGCCGATCCGATGGCTCGCTGACATGGCCGCGATGAGCACCGACCGGCGGCTGTCACAGCTGTGCGCGTCGGACCCGCGCGGCGGCGGCGTCAGCGTCCCGCTCGGGTTCCTGGCGAGTTGGATGAACTTCGGCCACACCGCACCGGAGTCGTTCGATGCCGCACCCGTCACGCTCGTCGCGCCCGCTGCCGACACCTGGACCCCGCCGGGATTGAGTGTCCGCTTCCTGCAGCGCATCTCGGCGCCCACCGAGGTGGTGCTGCTGGAGAACTGCGGGCACTACCCGATCGAGGAACCCGGCCTGGCGCAGCTGCGTGACGCGGTCACCCGGGTGGCGGAGCGAGCCGGCACACAGTGATCATCAGCGCGTCCCTCGCGTCCCCGATGTCGAACTCGCCGCGCGGCATTACCCGGTGTAGTTGTGCGTCGATCGCATGGACCACGGTCCGGGCCGTCGTCTCGACGTCGTCACCTCCGCGGCCGCAGCGCTTGAGGTGGAACGCCACCTCGGCGCAGATGCGGTCTTCGAGGTCGGTCAGCGCAGCGAGCTGATCGGCGGTCGGCCGCACCAGCCGGTGCAGCAGGGCGTGCAACCGTGGCCGCTCGTCATGCGCGCCGACCACGGCCTCCAGCACCACGCGCATCGTCGCCTCGAAAGGCGGTGCCTCGGCCCGGAGCCGGGCAAACACCTCGGTCAGCTGCCCGTCGGCGTCGCGCACGTGCCGCTCGGCGATCGCCTCCAACAGCGCGTACTTGTCCGGGAAGTACTGATACAGCGTGCCGATGGACAGACCCGCGCGCTCGGCGATCCGGTTCGTCGTCGCGTTCAGCCCCTCGCGGGAGAACACCTGCGCGGCGGCCTCCACCAGCGTGTTCACCGTCTCGCGGGAACGGTGCTGGCGGGGTGTGCGGCGAGGTGCGTCGATGTCGCCAAGTCTGTCCGACGATGCAACCGTGCTGCAACGGTTGCAGGCGTAGCTTCGGTGACGCAGACCACACGAGCAGGAGACTTCACCATGACTGTGTACGCCCGCCCCGGGGCCGACGGCTCCCTGATGTCGTTCAAGCCCCGCTACGACAACTTCATCGGCGGCCAGTGGGTGGCGCCGAATGCCGGACGCTACTTCGAAAACCCGACGCCGATCACCGGCCAGCCCTTCACCGAGGTGGCCCGCTCCGACGAGTCCGACATCGAGAAGGCGCTCGACGCCGCCCATGCCGCGGCGCCGGCCTGGGGCAAGACCTCGGCCGCCGAACGAGCCGTGATCCTGAACAAGATCGCCGACCGCATCGAGGAGAACCTCGAGTCGATCGCGCTGGCCGAGTCGTGGGACAACGGCAAGCCGATCCGGGAAACCCTCAACGCCGACATCCCGCTGGCCGTGGACCACTTCCGGTACTTCGCCGGCGCGATCCGCGCCCAGGAGGGCTCGCTGTCGGAAATCGACGACGACACCGTCGCCTACCACTTCCACGAGCCGCTCGGCGTGGTCGGCCAGATCATCCCGTGGAACTTCCCGATCCTGATGGCGGTCTGGAAGTTGGCCCCCGCGCTGGCGGCCGGCAACGCGATCGTGCTCAAGCCCGCCGAGCAGACCCCGGCCTCGATCCTGTACCTGATGGAAGTCATCGGCGACCTGCTGCCCGCCGGCGTGGTCAACGTGGTCAACGGCTTCGGCGTGGAGGCGGGCAAGCCGCTGGCGTCGAGCAACCGGATCGCCAAGATCGCGTTCACCGGTGAGACCACCACCGGCCGGCTGATCATGCAGTACGCCTCGCAGAACCTGATCCCGGTCACCCTGGAGCTCGGCGGCAAGAGCCCCAACATCTTCTTCAACGACGTGATGAACGCCGCGGACAACTACCAGGACAAGGCACTCGAGGGTTTCACGATGTTCGCCCTCAACCAGGGCGAGGTGTGCACCTGCCCGTCGCGCTCGCTGATCCAGGCCGACATCTACGACGAGTTCCTCGCGCTGGCCGCGATCCGCACCAAGGCGGTGCGGCAGGGTGATCCGCTCGACACCGAGACGATGATCGGGGCGCAGGCCTCCAACGACCAGCTGGAGAAGATCCTGTCCTACATCGAGATCGGCAAGAGCGAGGGCGCCAAGGTGATCACCGGCGGCGAGCGCGCCGAGCTGGGCGGTGACCTCAACGGGGGCTACTTCGTCGCGCCGACGATCTTCACCGGCAACAACAAGATGCGCATCTTCCAGGAGGAGATCTTCGGGCCCGTCGTGGCCGTCACGTCCTTCACCGACTACGACGACGCGATCTCGATCGCCAACGACACCCTCTACGGATTGGGCGCCGGCGTGTGGAGCCGTGACGGCAACACGGCCTACCGCGCGGGCCGCGACATCAAGGCCGGTCGGGTGTGGACGAACTGCTACCACCAGTACCCGGCGCACGCCGCGTTCGGTGGCTACAAGCAGTCCGGCATCGGCCGCGAGAACCACAAGATGATGCTCGACCACTACCAGCAGACCAAGAACCTGCTGGTGAGCTACAGCGACAAGGCCCTCGGGTTCTTCTGATCCGCTGACCGGACGCACATTCGCACGGACCCCCCTCGGTCCGTGCGAATGTGTGTTTCGGGGGAGGCACCGTCGACGGCCGGCGATGGTATCCCAGCGCGTTTTGACCTGCGGCGACGCCCGCAGGTAAGCTCCATCGTTGGCGTGCGCCGGCCCTCGGTCGTCGGTCGCCTCGGGTCCCTGCCGGTCGCCGAGGCGGATGGTATGCACACGCCTGACCGGCACCTGGGAGTCGATCCCGGGATCCATCCGAGAAAAGAGTAGGTAACGCTGTGTCTACGTACACGCCGAAGGCGGGTGACACCACGCGCTCGTGGTACGTCATCGACGCCACCGACGTGGTGCTCGGCCGGCTCGCCGTCGAAGCAGCCAAGCTGCTGCGCGGCAAGCACAAGCCGACATTCACGCCCAATGTCGACGGCGGTGACTTCGTCATCGTGATCAACGCCGATAAGGTCGCCATCAGTGGCGACAAGCTCAACAACAAGTTCGCCTACCGGCACTCGGGGTATCCCGGCGGTCTGCGCAAGCGCTCCATCGGCGAGCTGCTGCAGAAGCACCCGACCCGCGTCGTCGAGAACGCGATCACCGGCATGCTGCCGCACAACAAGCTCGGCCGTCAGGTCCAGAAGAAGTTGAAGGTGTACGCCGGCCCGGACCATCCGCACGCCGCTCAGCAGCCGGCCGTGTACGAGATCAAGCAGGTGGCTCAGTGACATCCGAAATCGGAACCGAGACCGACGCCCCCGAGGCCGTCGAGACCGCTGACTACAGCGTCGAGGCCGACGCCGACGTGGCCGCCCGCGAGCCCGTGCTGATCGACCGTCCGATCCAGACCGTCGGCCGCCGCAAGGAGGCTGTCGTCCGGGTCCGCCTGGTCCCCGGCACCGGACAGTTCAACCTCGACGGCCGCACCTTGGAGAACTACTTCCCGAACAAGGTGCACCAGCAGCTCATCAAGGCGCCGCTGGTGACGGTCGACCGCGTCGATCAGTTCGACATCTACGCCCACCTCGACGGCGGCGGCCCGTCCGGCCAGGCCGGCGCGCTGCGCCTGGCCATCGCGCGCGCGTTGATCCTGGTCCAGCCCGAGGATCGTCCGGCGCTGAAGAAGGCCGGCTTCCTCACCCGTGACCCGCGTGCCACCGAACGCAAGAAGTACGGACTGAAGAAGGCCCGCAAGGCGCCTCAGTACAGCAAGCGCTGACAGTTTCACGTCCCGGCGCCCGGTCTGCTCGCGATGCGAGCGGCCGGGCGTCGGTCTTTTGTGCGTGCGCCGAAATGTGTCCTGTCACACATAACTATTTCAGGAAAGCACAGCGGTCCTATGTGCAGGAATGTCACGCAAATAGTTAATTAGGCACGCACCGGTACCCGCTTTCGCGCAGCGGCGCGGTTTGAATTCGGTCGTCGGGGTACGTAACCCTCGAAATCTGGAGCCAGGGCGCGTCACTGCGTCGGCGAGACCTTCTCGTCCCCGGCTCCGCGAAAGCAAAGGAGTGATTGATGAACTTCGTCAAGAACGCCGCAGCGGGTGCTGTCCTCGGTGGATCGCTGCTTTTCTCCGCCGGCCTCGGATTGGCGCATGCCCAGCCGGCCGACCCCGCACAGCCCGCCCCGGCCGCCGACGGCCTGGTGAACCTGACCATTGGGGACGTCACGCTGGCTGAAGGCGTGACCGTCGACAGGGCCGCCGCCGCGGCCGCCGCGATCTGTGGCGCGGTGCCCGCTGATGTGACCACGACGGCGACGCGGGTCGACGCAGATGGTGTCCAGCAGACGGTGTGCTCCGGACTGCCGGGTGGTGACCTCCTGGTCACCCAGAATGTGGCCGCCCCGGCGGCTCCGGCAGAGTCCCCTGCCCCGCAGGCGCCGGCCGGGGAGGCGCCGGCTGAGGAGACTGCGCCTGAGGGTACCTCCGGTACCGGCGAGGGCCTGGGCGCCCCCGAGGGCACCGGGGCCGGCGAGGACGGCAATTCGCCGCTGCCCAGTGAGAACGACGAAGGGTAATTGACCCTCTTCTCACCGCCCGCATCCGCGACAGGGTGCGGGCGGTGAGCCGTTTTGGGGCCGGAAACGCAACTGTGGCGTGGATAATCACGCCGAGGCGGAATTGGCTCGGGAGCCCAGACCTGTGAGAGGTTGTCACGATGGCTCGACTGTTCGGCACTGATGGGGTGCGCGGCGTCGCCAACCAGGACCTGACCGCCGAGCTGGCGATGGCACTGGGGGCGGCGGCGGCGCGGCGACTCGGCAGATCCGGTGAGACCCGCAGGCGAGTCGCTGTCGTCGGACGTGACCCGCGGGCCAGCGGTGAGATGCTGGAAGCGGCCGTCATCGCCGGGATCGCCAGCGAAGGTGTGGACACCCTGCGGGTCGGGGTGTTGCCGACACCGGCGGTCGCGTACCTGACCAGCGCCTACGACGCCGACTTCGGGGTCATGATCTCGGCGTCGCACAACCCCATGCCCGACAACGGCATCAAGATTTTCGGTCCCGGCGGCCACAAACTCGACGACGCCACCGAAGACCGCATCGAGGAGCTGGTGCGGCAGGGCCCCGGCGCGCGCCCGACCGGCGCGGGCGTCGGCCGGGTCGTCGATGCCGACGACGCCCTGGAGCGCTACCTGCGCCACGTCGGCAAGGCGGCGACCACGCGGCTCGACGCGCTGACCGTGGTCGTCGACTGCGCACACGGAGCCGCCTCGGATGCGGCCCCCCGCGCCTACCGCGCCGCGGGCGCCAACGTCATCCCGATCCACGCCGAACCGGACGGCCTGAACATCAACGACGGCTGCGGATCAACCCATATGCAGGCACTGCGCTCGGCGGTGGTCTCCTACGGCGCCGACCTCGGCCTGGCCCATGACGGCGACGCCGACCGGTGCCTGGCCGTCGACGCGCACGGACGCGTCATCGACGGTGACGCGATCATGGTGGTGCTCGCCCTGGCGATGCAGGAAACCGGCGAGCTGACCTCCGACACCCTCGTCGCGACCGTGATGAGCAACATGGGGCTGCACCTGGCGATGCGGTCGGCCGGCATCGAGGTGCGCACCACCGGCGTCGGCGATCGCTACGTGCTGGAGGAACTGCGCGCGGGTAGATTCGCCCTCGGCGGCGAACAGTCCGGGCACATCGTGCTGCCGAGCTTCGGGACCACCGGAGACGGCATCGTGACGGGTCTGCGTCTGATGGCCAGGATGGCTCAGACCGGCCGCGGCCTCGCCGACCTCGCCGAACCGATGCAGACGTTGCCGCAGGTGCTCATCAACGTCGCGGTCGCCGACAAGGCGACCGTCGCCGACGCGCCGTCGGTGCGCGACGCGGTCGCCAGCGTCGAGGCCGAGCTCGGGGACACCGGCCGAATCCTGTTGCGTCCCTCCGGAACCGAACAGGTGGTCCGCGTCATGGTGGAGGCCGCCGACGAGGACACCGCTCGACAGATGGCGGCGCGGGTGGCGGAGTCGGTCAGCGCGCAGAGCTGAAACCCGCGGGAACCGGCTGGGCCCCGCCGGCGTCCAATCTCATATGGGAACTTCAGGCGCGGCCCGTGTCGACACGGCGGCGGTGCGTGCGATCGCGCGCGAATACGAGACGGCGGCGTCGATCCTCGACTCAACGGTGCGCCACCACCTGAGCGGTCTTGCGTTCGACGGAGCGACGGCGGGTCGCGCTCACGTCGCCCACGGTGATGCGTTGCGCGACAAGCTGTCCGACGTCGTGACCACGCTACGCGAGTGGTCGCGAGCAGCGCAGGAGATCGCCGCGGCACTGCGTGCGTCAGCGGACCGCTACCAGGCCGCCGACCTGCGGGCCGCCGAGCGGTTGGGCTAGCGGCTATGACCGGGAACCCGGATGTCGCAACGCGTTTGGACCAGGGGCGGGCCGCGGTGGACACCGTGGCGCACTACGTGTGGGCATGCCGCCAGCTCGGTTATCAACACCCCGACCTGACGATGCACCCGGCGCAGGTGCCCGACTGGTACAGCACTGAAGACGGAATGGATCTGATGGTGCTGCGGCGCGACTGCGCCGCGCTGGAGGACTCGGCGCGCGCAGCCCAGGATGCCGCCGACGTCCAGGGACGGCAGCTCACACAGTTGTCGGCGGCGTGGCACGGTCCGGGTGCCCAGGCCGCCGGCGATTTTCTGCGCCGCCACGACGAGGCGTCGACCGCCGCTGTGGCGGCGCTGCGCAGCGCGGCGCACACGTTGGCCGCGTTGGGGGAGAACCTCTGGCAGGCGGTGGGGGACAAGGCCGACGCCGCCACCGGCGTCGAAGGACGCGCCGCCGCCTCGCGCGCCGAGTGGCTCGCGGCGGCTGCGACGGTGACCACCGGTGTCGGGGACCGCGCCGCGGCCAGCGAGCTGGTGGATCAGGCGGTGAGGCCCTTCGTCGCCGGCACGGTCGCGACCGACTGGCTGTCGGCGATGCGACAGTCCGTCGCGGCGGTGTCGGCCGCCTTCGAGCGTTCGGTGGCCGAGATCGGCGCTGGGATGCCGCCTGTGTTCGGCATCCCCGGCGACCTGGGGCCGGTGTGGACCTCGTCGGTCACCGAGAGCTGCGACGAGGACGCTCGGTGCCCGCAGCCGACCGCCGCACCGGTCGCCGCCGCCGTCCCCGCTTCCTCGGCTCCCGCTGCTGCCGCACCTGCCGCACCTGCCGCTGCCGTCGGGTCTCCCGCTGGTGTCCCGGCTCCCGGCCCGGCCACCGTGCCGTCGGCATGGACCGCGCCCGAAACCCCAATGCCCGCAACGTCGTTCACTCCTCCCGTGGCACCGCCGGTCACGCCGCCGGCAGGCGCGGGGCCGGGGTTGGGGGCTGGAGCCTTCCCCGACGTCGGCGGGGGATTGTCCGGGGTGGGCCGACAGTTCGCCGACACGCTGAGCGGTCTGCTGGGTGGGAGCGGCCTCCCGGACCTCCCCGACCCTCCCGAACCACCGGGCCTCGACGCGCCCGACCTCGACGAACCGGAGCTCGACGAGCCCGAACAGGCCGCGGAAGACGAAGAGAAAGAGGACAAAGAGGAGAAAGAGGACAAAGAGGAGGAGGCCGCACAGGACGGTGTCGCGGCGGACGCCCAGCGCGCCACGGACGTCGCGCCTGAACCCGCCGAGGAACCGGATGAGCCCTGCGAGCCTGCGGTGCCCACCGCGGTGCCGGCACCCCCGCCCGCCGAACCACCACCGCCGGCCGAACCGTTACCCCCGGCCGCCCCGGTCGCCGGGGAGCAGACACCGTGTGAGATCGCCGCCGGCGAAGTGCCTCAAGTCGGAGAGCCGGCGGGGTAGCGTCACCCGGCGTGAGATTGCGTATCGCGGAGGCCGTGGCGCTGTTCCTGCTCGGCGCCACGGCGGCGCTGATCGGCGATCACAGCCATGTCGTGACCGGGACGACCGTCTACTACACCGACGCGGTGCCGTTCATCTGGAGCAGTCCCCTGTGGTTTCCGGTTCTGGTCGGGGCGGCGACGGTGTCGCTGGCCGAGTTGCGGCTGCGCCTGCCCGCGCCCCGGCCGACGTCACCGCCCGCCGGGCGCTCGCCGGCATCGCCGCGGTCGTGGGCGCCTACGTCACCACCGCGCTCGTGCACACCGCCCCGACCGTCCCGGTCACCGCACTGATCGGCGCGGCGGCGGTCATCATCTGGTGTGTACTCGGTGACGGACCGGGCGCGGCCTGCGGGACCGTCATCGCCGTGATCGGCCCCGCCGTGGAGATCGCGCTCGTGCATCTGGACGTGTTCGCCTACCACCCGGCGTCGGACGGTCTGTTCGGCGTCGCGCCCTTCCTGGTGCCGCTGTATTTCGCCTTCGGTGTGGTCGCCGCGCTGATCGGCGAACTTGCAGTCGCTCGGCGGCCACAGGCGGGCCCGCCGGTGTGCGACACCGTCAGCCGCGCGCCAGGTGGCGACTGATCACCAACCGCTGAATCTGGTTGGTGCCCTCGAAGATCTGCGTGATCTTCGCTTCGCGCATGAACCGCTCCACCCGGTAGTCACGGGTGTAGCCGGCGCCGCCGAGCACCTGGACGGCGTCGGTGGTCACCTTCATCGCCGCGTCGGTGGCGGTGAGCTTGGCGACCGACGCGTGCCGTGAGTACGGCAGCCCCGCGTCGCGACGCCGCGCGGCGTCCAAGTAGGTGGCCCGTGCGGCATCGACCGCGGCGGCCATGTCGGCCAGCAGGAACGCCAAACCCTGATGATCGATGATCTTGCGGCCGAATGTCGTTCGCTGCTGGCTGTAGTCAACCGCTTCGTCGAGCGCGGCCTGGGCCAGCCCGACCGCGACCGCGGCGATGCCGAGCCGCCCGGAATCCAGCGCGCTGAAAGCGATCTGCAGACCCTGGCCCTCGGCCCCGATACGGCGCTGTGCGTCGATGAACGCGTTGTCGTAGTGCGCGGCGGTTGTCGGCACCGCGTGCAACCCCATCTTCTCCTCCGGTCTCCCGAAGGTCAGCCCTTCGGTGTCCCTGGGAACCAGAAAGCACGAGATGCCTTGCGGGCCTTCGCCGGTGCGGGCGAACAGATTGTAGAAGTCGGCGATACCGCCGTGGGTGATCCACGCCTTCGCGCCGTTGATGCGGTAACCGCCGTCGGCGGCGACGGCCTTGCAGGCCAGCGCGGCGGCATCGGATCCGGCCTGCGGTTCGGACAGGCTGTAGGCGCCGATCGTCGATCCGCCCAGCATCTCGGGAAGCCAGCGCTGACGCTGCTCGTCGGTGCCGAAGCTCATCAGCGGGTGGCAGGAAAGACTGTGCACGCTGACCGCGACGGCCACCGCCGCCCATCTGGCGGCGAGCTCTTCGAGCACCTGCAGATACACCTCGTAGGGCTGGCCGCCACCGCCCCACTGTTCGGGGTAGGGCAAGCTCAGTAGCCCCGCTTCACCCAGCGTCGCGAACACCCCTTCGGGGTAGGTCTCGTCTTTCTCGTGCTGATCGACGATCGGGTCGAGCACCTTGTCGGCGATCTGCCGGGCGAGGTCGATGAGCTCTCGCGCTTCGTCGGTGGGCAGGAGACGCTCGACAGCCATACGCAGGACAGTACTACAGGACAGCTTCTAGTACTATCGGCTCGGTGACCAGGCCCGCGTTCGCCACCCCGCGCCGCACCGAGTTGTTCGACGCGCTCACTGCGCTGTTTCTGGCCGAGGGCTTCGCGCATCTGACGCTGGACGAGATCGCCGCGCGCCTGCGGTGCTCGAAGTCCACGCTGTACACGCTGGCCGGCAGCAAGGAACAGCTCGTCCAGGCGGCCACGGTGCATTTCTTCCGGACGGCGACCGAATCGGTCGAAGCCACGGTGGTCGCCGTCGCCGGGGCCCGGGATCGCATCGCGGCCTATCTGAGCGCGGTGGGCGCAGCCCTCGACCCGGCATCAGATCAGTTCATGTCGGATCTGGATGCGTTCCCGCCCGCCCGCACCATCTACGAGAAGAACACTCGCATCGCCGCGCGCCGGGTCCAGGAGTTGATCGCCGACGGTGTCGCCGCCGGGGAGTTCCGGGACGTCCATGCGGCGTTCGCGGCCGATCTGGTGGCCACGGTGATGGTGCGCATCCAGCAGCGCGTGGTGCGGGACAACACTGGACTCGACGACGCCGACGCCTACCGTGAGCTTGCCGCCATTCTGACCGGCGGCATCCAGGCGTGAGTCAGGGCAGCAGGTTCTGCAGTTCCTCGACGAACTTCATGGTCTCGCGCCGGTCGCCGGAGAGCGGGTGGACCAGCATCGTCGTGACACCGGCTTCGGCGTAGGCGGCCAGCCGCTCCTTGACGAACCCGGCCGGGCCGACCAGCGACACCTGGCGCACCAGCTCGTCGGGCACCGCGTCGATGGCCTCGGCCTTCTTGCCCGCCAGGTAGAGGTCCTGGATGTGGTCGGCTACCTCGCCGAAGCCGTACCGGGTCGCGAGGTTGTGATAGAAGTTCTTACCCCGGGCGCCCATGCCGCCGATATAGAGCGCCAATTGTGGCTTGGCCCAAGCCAATCGGTCATCGACATCGTCGCCGATCGCCAGGCTGGCGCTGACCATCACATCCAGCGGACCCAGCTTTTGGTCACGGCGGGCCGCGCCCGCGCGCAGCGCGTCGCCCCACACCTCGTCGGCCTTCTCCGGGTAGAAGAACACCGGCTGCCAGCCCTCGGCGATCTCGGCGGTCAGCTCCACGTTCTTCGGCCCGAGGGCGGCGATGGTGATCGGGATGCGTTCGCGCACAGGGTGATTGATCAGCTTCAGCGGTTTGCCGAGGCCGGTGCCGCGGTCTGCCGGCAGTGGCAGCTGGTAGTGCTTGCCGTCATAACTCAGCCGCTCGCGCCGCCACACCTGTCGGCAGATCTCGACGACCTCGCGGGTGCGGCCCAGCGGTGCGTCGAACGGCACCCCGTGGAAGGCCTCGACCACCTGCGGGCCCGACGTGCCGAGACCGAGCCGGAACCGGCCGTCGGAGACGTAGTCGATGCCCGCGGCCGTCATCGCCATCAGCGCGGGGGTACGGGTGTAGATCGGCACGACGCCGGTGCCGAGCTCGATCCGCGAGGTCCTGGCGGCCAGGAAGCCCAGCTGGCTGACCGCGTCATAGGAGTACGCCTCGGCCACCAGCGCGATGTCGACCCCGATCTTCTCGCATTCGACGACCTCGTCGACGGCTTCAAGAAACCCGCCGGCATAGCTGAGGAAGATCCCGGTCCGCATCGCAGGAGACATGGACCAGGTATAGCACCCAACCGGTTGGTTGGGAAATTCCGGCCCGGGGTCAGGGTTTGAGGAGGGCGACGACCTTGTTCTCCAAGTCGACCGGGTCGTCGGCGAACGGATCCATCACCGTTGCCTTCGGCAGCTCGGCGTGCGCGTCGGCGAAATCGCGGTAGGTCTTGTCGCCGGCCAGCGTGTGCAGCAGGAAACCGGTCATCAGCGCACGCACGATCTTCTGTGTGCCCCGGTTGGCGCCCGGTAGTCCCACCACGGTGGCCAGTCGCCGGCCCTCGACCAGACCGCCGGACTTGGTGTTGGAGGTGGCTCGCAGCGTCGCGCTCTTCCACGCCCTGGCCATCTCCACCGCGTTGGACCGCAGCGTCATCGGGTCGCCGGGATCGGTCAGGATCAGGCCGGGAACCGTCAACCCCGCGGCCGGCGCTTCGGCCGGAGGGCTGGACACCGTCGGATACGCCGCGACCACTCCCTGCGGCTTGACCGGAAGACCCGCCGCCGCGAACACCGCCGCCGACGCCCCGAACCCGTGCCCGACGACGCCCAGCTTGTTCGGGTGCACGCTGATCTCACCCGGACCGAGGCGCACGCCGGTGATGATGTCGAGCGTCGTGCCGAGGTCGTAGGCGAGATTGAGCACCGACGGCGCCAGGCCGGTCTCGGTGTTGGGGGCCGCGGCCACGATTCCCCAGGAAGCCAGGTGCTCCAAGGTTCCGTGGTAGCGGTCGGCCGATGTGATCCAATCGTGGGCGAACGCCACGCCGGGCAGATTCTTGCCCTCCGCCGGGGTGTACACGACGCCCGGTTGGCCGGCAAAGGCCAGGTCACCGCGCAAAACCCGGTGCGGTCCACGGCGAGTCAACGCGGCAAAGAGCTTCTTCGTGCTGGCCACCCGATGACCGTAGCCCAACCGGCCCGGGGCGTCTTCTGCCGTACCCTGGTGGGCTATGTGCGGAATCGTCGGCTATGTCGGGCAGCGCCCTGCCTGCGACATCGTCGTCGACGCGCTACGCCGCATGGAGTACCGGGGCTACGACTCCGCCGGCGTCGCGCTGCTCGACGGAAAGGGCGGACTCACCGTGCGCCGAAAGGCGGGCCGGCTGGCCAATCTGGAGGCCGCCCTCACCGAGAGTGGAGCCGACCACCTGGTCGGCGCGACCGGGCTCGGTCACACGCGGTGGGCCACCCACGGCAGGCCCACCGACCGCAACGCCCACCCGCACCGCGACGCGTCCGGCAAGGTCGCCGTCGTCCACAACGGCATCATCGAGAACTTCGCGCCGCTGCGCGCCGAGCTCGAAGCCGCCGGCGTCGAGTTCGCCAGCGACACCGACACCGAGGTCGCCGTCCACCTGGTCGCCCGCGAATATGTGCACGGTGAGACGGCCGGAGACTTCCCCGCGTCAGTGCTGGCGGTGCTGCGCCGCCTGGAAGGCCATTTCACGCTGGTGTTCGCCCACGCCGACGATCCCGGCACCATCGTGGCCGCGCGTCGCTCGACACCGCTGGTGCTCGGCGTCGGCGACGGCGAGATGTTCGTCGGCTCGGACGTCGCGGCGTTCATCGAGCACACCCGAGACGCGGTGGAGCTGGGTCAGGACCAGGCCGTCGTCGTCACCGCGGACGGCTACCGGATCACCGACTTCCACGGGGCCGACACCCAGGACTACCGCGAGTTCCACATCGACTGGGACACCTCGGCCGCCGAGAAGGGCGGCTACGAGTACTTCATGCTCAAGGAGATCGCCGAGCAGCCCGCCGCGGTCTCCGACACGCTGCTCGGCCACTTCGCCGACAACCGGATCGTGCTCGACGAGCAGCGACTCTCCGACCAGGAGCTGCGCGACGTCGACAAGGTCTTCGTGGTGGCCTGCGGCACCGCCTACCACTCCGGGTTGTTGGCCAAGTACGCGATCGAGCACTGGACCCGGCTCCCGGTGGAGGTCGAGCTGGCCAGCGAGTTCCGGTACCGCGACCCGGTTCTGGACAGCCACACCCTCGTCGTCGCGATCTCGCAGTCGGGCGAGACCGCCGACACCCTGGAGGCGGTCCGGCACGCCAAGGAGCAGAAGGCCAAGGTGCTGGCCATCTGCAACACCAACGGCAGCCAGATTCCCCGCGAGTGCGACGCGGTGCTCTACACCCGCGCCGGGCCGGAGATCGGGGTGGCGTCGACCAAGACGTTCCTGGCCCAGATCACCGCGAATTACCTTGTCGGACTTGCGCTTGCGCAGGCCCGTGGCACCAAGTACCCCGACGAGGTGGCGCGCGAGTACCACGATCTGGAGGCCATGCCCGAGCTGATCTCGCGGGTGCTGGACACCGCCGAACCGGTGGTGCAACTGGCCAAGCAGTTCGCCGCCTCGCAGACGGTGCTGTTCCTGGGCCGCCACGTGGGCTATCCGGTGGCGCTCGAGGGCGCGCTCAAGCTCAAGGAACTGGCGTACATGCACGCCGAGGGCTTCGCCGCCGGTGAACTCAAACACGGTCCGATCGCGCTGATCGAGGACGATCTGCCGGTCATCGTCGTGATGCCGTCGCCGAAGAACGCGGCCACGCTGCACTCCAAGCTGCTGTCGAACATCCGCGAGATCCAGGCCCGCGGCGCCGTCACCATCGTGATCGCCGAGGAGGGCGACGAGGCGGTGCAACCCTACGCGGATCACCTGATCGAGATTCCGGCGGTGTCAACGCTTTTCCAGCCTCTGTTGTCGACCATCCCGATGCAGCTGTTCTCGGCCGGGGTGGCCCAGGCCCGCGGTTACGACGTGGACAAGCCGCGAAACCTGGCGAAGTCGGTCACCGTCGAGTAGTAACACGCGGCGCTGTTTCGGCGATACACCTCTTAATGAGCCGTTGAACAGCAGCGGTGGCCGCCGCGGGGCCGTCAGAACCACGCTAACCGTCGGCATGGCTGTGCACGCATGTATTTCTAGAAGCCGGGGGACGGCAATGACTTCATCTGGTCAGACGTACAGGGGCAGGTTCACTGTCACACCGCGCCGCGACGGCGACCTGCTGGTGTTGCACGTGGCGGGCGATCTCGACGTCCTCACCGCACCCACCTTGGTCACGCATCTGGACGTGGCACTAGCGGACTCGCCGGCGGTCCTGATCGTCGACATCACCGACGTCGGGTTTCTGTCGTCGGCCGGCATCAGCGTGCTTGTCGAGACCCACCGGCTCACCGAACGCGCGAACATCTCCCTGCGCGTCGTCGCCGAGGGGCCCGCGACCAGCCGTCCCCTGCACTTGATGCGGATCGACACGGTCATCGACCTGTACCCGACGGTCGAAGACGCGCTGCGCGGCCGGCAGCGCTGAGCTCAGCCTATCCACGTACCGTAGGCGCCATGCGCTACTTCTACAGCGCCGACGCCATCCGTGAGGCCGAAGCGCCGTTGCTCGCCGCGCTGCCCGAAGGCGCGTTGATGCGCAGGGCGGCGTTCGGACTGGCCACCGCGATCGCCCGCGAGCTGGGCACGGTCGCAGGCAAGACGGTGTGCGCGGTGGTCGGTTCCGGAGACAACGGAGGAGACGCCCTGTGGGCGGCGACGTTCCTGCGCCGGCGCGGCGCGGGTGCCGCGGCGCTGTTGCTCAACCCGCAACGGGCGCACCGCAAAGCCCTCCACGCGTTCCTGCGCGCCGGCGGGCGCGTCGTCGAAAGTGTAATGCCCTCAACGGATCTGGTCATCGACGGGGTGGTCGGAATCTCCGGGTCGGGGCCGTTGCGCCCCGAGGCGGCCGAGGTGTTCGACGCCGTCACCCGGGCCGGCATCCCCGTCGTCGCCGTCGACGTGCCCAGCGGTGTCGACGTGCACACCGGTGTCGCCGACGGTCCGCACGTGCGGCCCGCGCTCACGGTCACCTTCGGTGGTCTCAAACCCGTTCACGTACTGGGCGACTGCGGCAGGGTCGAGCTCGTCGACATCGGGCTCGACCTGCCACCGACCGACCTGCGCGCGTTCGACGCCGAGGATGTGGCCGCCCGCTGGCCGGTGCCCGGCCCGACCGACGACAAGTACACCCAGGGCGTCACCGGCGTGATGGCCGGCTCGCAGACCTACCCCGGCGCTGCCATTCTGTGCACGGGTGCCGCCGTCGCCGCCACATCCGGGATGGTCCGCTACGCGGGAACGGCAGCCGCCGAGGTGGTCTCGCACTGGCCTGAGGTCATCGCCACCCCGGGCTACGCGAGCGCGGGCCGGGTTCAGGCGTGGGCCGTGGGCCCAGGCCTCGGCACCGACGAGACCGCCGCCGCCGCACTGGTATTCGCTCTGGAGACCGACCTGCCCGTGATCGTCGACGCCGACGGCCTGACGATCCTGTCCGCTCACCCGGAGCTGATCGAGGGCCGCTCCGCCCCGACCGTGCTCACCCCGCACGCCGGAGAGTTCGCCCGGCTGGCCGGGGCGCCGCCCGGCGCCGACAGGATCGCCGACACCCGCAGGCTCGCCGACCGGCTCGGCGTCACGGTGCTGCTCAAGGGCAACGTCACGATCGTCGCGGCGCCCGGCGGGCCGGTGCACCTCAACGCCGCAGGCAACTCGTGGGCGGCGACCGCCGGCTCGGGGGACGTGCTGTCCGGCGTGATCGGTGCGCTGCTGGCAGCGGGGCTGGCCCCCGACGAGGCGGCGGCCGCCGCGGCATTCGTCCACGCCCGGGCCGCCGACCTGTCCGCCCGTGACCCCGGGCCGGCGGCCGCCCCGACATCGGCGTCACGCATCCTGGCGCATCTGCGGACGGCGTTGGGCTCGATCCTCTAAAAAGGAGCCCATGCCCAACGTATCCCGTCACTCGTCGCTGACCCCCGCCTACACCGGACGGATGTCCACCAACCCCATCCCGGCGCTTCGCCTGCCCGACGAGTCGATGGAACCCGAGCTGACCTACCGCTACATCCACGACGAGCTCATGCTCGACGGTAGTTCCCGCCTCAACCTCGCGACGTTCGTCACCACCTGGATGGATCCCGAAGCGGGCCGGCTGATGTCGGAGACGTTCGACAAGAACATGATCGACAAGGACGAGTACCCGGTCACCGCCGCGATCGAGCAGCGCTGCGTGTGCATGGTCGCCGACCTGTTCCACGCCGAGAACCTGCGCGACGACGACCCGTCGACGGCGGTCGGGGTGTCGACCATCGGATCCAGCGAGGCGGTGATGTTGGCCGGCCTGGCGATGAAGTGGCGGTGGCGCGACAAGTTCGCCGGCGCGAACGGCGACGGCTGGAAGGGGCGCACCCCGAATCTGGTGATGGGCTCCAACGTGCAGGTGGTGTGGGAGAAGTTCTGCCGCTACTTCGACGTCGAGGCTCGCTATCTGCCGATGGAGGAGGGACGCTACGTGATCACTCCCGAGCAAGTGGTCGACGCCGTCGATGAGGACACCATCGGAGTGGTCGCGATCCTGGGCACCACGTTCACCGGGGAGCTGGAGCCGGTCGGTGAGATCTGCGCGGCGCTGGACAAGCTGGCCGGCGGCGGCGGCCCCGACGTGCCGGTGCACGTGGACGCGGCCAGCGGCGGTTTCGTGGTGCCGTTCCTGCACCCCGACGTGGTGTGGGACTTCCGCCTGCCCAGAGTCGTGTCGATCAATGTCAGCGGCCACAAGTACGGCCTGACCTATCCCGGCATCGGCTTCGTGGTCTGGCGCAACGCCGACCACCTGCCCGAAGACCTGGTGTTCCGGGTCAACTACCTCGGCGGCGACATGCCGACGTTCACGCTGAACTTCTCCCGGCCTGGCAACCAGGTGGTCGGCCAGTACTACAACTTCCTGCGGCTGGGGCGTGAGGGCTACGTCACGGTGATGAGGACGCTGTCCGAGACCGCGCAGTGGCTGGCCCATGAGCTGGCCGCGATGACCGGGCCGGACAACTTAGCGGTCTTCGAGGTGATCTCGGACGGCTCGGCGATTCCGGTGGTGGCGTTCAAGCTGGTGGAAGGCACCCGATACACGGTCTTCGACATCTCGTCGCTGCTCCGCGGTTACGGCTGGCAGGTTCCGGCCTACACGATGCCCGACAAGGCCACCGACGTCGCGGTGCTGCGGATCGTGGTGCGGGAGGGCTTCTCGGCGAACCTGGCCCGGGCGCTGCGCGACGACCTGGTCGAGGTGCTCGGCAAGCTCGACAAGGTGGGCGTCGGCGGCTTCGCCGACGAGGAGCATTTCGCCCACTGAACGCCCGCCTGGGACAATCGCAGGCGGTGACCATGACCATGAACATCCCCCGGGCAGTGCCCACCGCGTCCGTCGACCTCGATGCGATCGCCCACAACGTCGCTGTGCTGCGCGAACATGCAGGTTCCGCTGCGGTGATGGCCGTCGTGAAGGCCGACGGCTACGGTCACGGCGCCACCCGTGTGGCGCGTGCCGCGCTGGCGGCCGGGGCCGCCGAGCTCGGGGTCGCGACGCTGGCCGAGGCGCTGGCGCTGCGCGTTGACGGCGTCACCGCCCGGGTGCTGTCCTGGCTGCACCCGCCGGGCACCGATTTCGCGCCGGCGCTGCTGGCCGACGTCGACGTGGCCGTGTCGTCGCAGCGCCAGCTCGGCGACGTCCTCGATGCCGCCGCGCGCACCGGGGTTACCGCGAACGTGTCCGTCAAGGCCGACACCGGGCTGTGCCGCAACGGAGTGAGCGAGGCCGAGTATCCGGCGGTCGTCGACACCCTGCGCCGGGCGCGCAGCGATGGCGCGGTGCGGGTGCGCGGGCTGATGTCGCATCTGGCCCACGGTGACACGCCGGAGCACCCCTTCAACGATGTCCAGGCGCGCCGACTGACCGACATGGCCGTGACGGCGCGGTCCAGCGGAGTCACCTACGAGGTGGTGCACCTGGCGAATTCGCCTGCCGCGCTGACCCGTCCGGACCTGGCATTCGACATGGTGCGGCCCGGGATCGCGGTGTACGGGCAGACGCCGATACCCGAGCGGGGCGACATGGGCTTGCGGCCGGCGATGACGGTGCGCTGCCCGGTGGCGAAGCTGCGGCAGGTGCGTGCGGGCGACGCCGTGTCCTACGGGCACACCTGGACCGCGCCGGTGGACACCACGCTGGCGTTGATCCCGGCCGGCTATGCCGACGGGGTGTACCGCGCGCTGAGCAACCGCTTCGAGGTGTCGATCAACGGCCGCCGGTATCCGAACGTGGGACGGATCTGCATGGACCAGTTCGTGGTGGATCTGGGGCCCGGTCCGGTGCCGGTCGCCGAGGGGGACGACGCGATTCTGTTCGGCCCGGGCACCGACGGCGAGCCGACGGCGCAGGACTGGGCCGAACTGCTGGGCACCATCAATTACGAGGTGGTGACGAGCCCGCGAGGACGGTTCGTACGGTCCTACCGCGGTGGTCTGCAATGATCCGCGGCGCGGGCTGGCTGGCCGGGGCGGCGGGGATGGCCGCCGTCGGCTCCGCCGCGGGTGTGTCGGTGGCGCAGTCGCTGCGCCGCCGGGTGACCGACGAGGACCCGCACCGTGACGAGGATTTCGAGCTTCTCGACGCCGACCGGGGCTGTGTGGTGACGACCCCTGACGGCGTCCCGCTGACGGTCCGCGAAGTGGGGCCGGTGGACGCGCCGCTGACCGTGGTGTTCGCGCACGGCTTCTGCCTGCGGATGGGATCGTTCCATTTCCAGCGGGCTCGCCTGAGCGAGCTATGGGGACCCCAGGTCCGGATGGTGTTCTACGATCAGCGCGGCCACGGCCGGTCCGGTGAGGCGCCGCCGGACACCTACACCGTCGAGCAGCTCGGCCAGGATCTGGAGAGCGTGCTGGCGGTGATGGCGCCGAAGGGTCCCGTGGTGCTGGTGGGGCATTCGATGGGCGGCATGACGGTCCTCTCACACGCCCGGCAGTATCCGCAGCGCTATCCCACTCGCGTGGTCGGCGTGGCGTTGATTTCCTCTGCTGCCGAAGGTGTTTCACGCTCCCCGGTCGGTGAGATCCTGAAGAACCCGGCGTTGGAGGCGGTGCGGTTCGCGGCGAGGTACGCGCCGAAGCTGATGCACCGCAGCCGCGGAGCCGCACGCTCGGTGATCGGTCCGATTCTGCGGGCCGCGTCGTACGGCGACGAGAAGATCAGCCCGAGTGTGGTGTCGTTCTCCGAGCGGATGATGCACGACACTTCGATCACCACACTGGTGGAGTTCCTGCACGCGCTCGAGGTGCACGACGAGACGGCCGCCCTGCAGACGTTGAACAAGGTGCAGACGTTGATCGCCTGTGGCGACCGGGATCTGCTCACACCGGTCGAGTACTCCAGGGAGATGGCGCACAAGTTGCAGCGATCGGAACTTGTGATCGTAGGCGGCGCAGGGCATTTGGTTCAGCTGGAGCGCCCGGAAGTCATCAACGAGGCGTTGGTACGGCTGGTGGAACGGGCCACGCCGTCGAAGCTGGTGGCGTTGACCCGGCGGGTGAAGGAGCGGATGCGGTCTGATGGATGATCGTTCGGGCAACATGGAGTTGCTCAACGTCGAGGAGACGATGGCGCTGGGCGCCAGGCTGGGCCGTGGGCTGCATGCCGGTGACGTGGTGGTGCTGTCCGGCCCCTTGGGCGCCGGAAAGACGGTGCTGGCCAAGGGCATCGCGCAGGCCCTGGATGTGGAGGGCCCGGTGATCTCGCCGACCTTCGTACTGGCTCGGGTGCACCGGCCCCGCCGGGAAGGAGCGCCGGCGATGGTGCACGTCGACCTGTACCGGCTGCTCGACCAGGAGTCGGTGGACCTGCTCGCCGAATTGGACTCACTGGACCTCGACACCGATCTCGACGACGCCGTCGTAGTGGTCGAGTGGGGTGAGGGGCTGGCCGAACGGCTGTCGGACAGCCACCTCGACATCCGGCTGGAGCGCGCCCCCGACACCGATGCGCGCACCGCGATCTGGCAGTGGAGCAGGCCGTGAGCAGGCTGGTCCTGGCCATCGACACGGCCACCCCGGCGGTGACTGCGGGCGTGGTGCGGATGAACGGTGACGCGGTGCAGGTGCTCGCCGAGCAGGTCACGGTCGATAACCGCGCGCACGCCGAACGTCTGACCCCCAATACTGTTGAGGCGCTCAGTCGTGCGGGGATCACCGTAGACCGGCTCGACGCCGTGGTGGTGGGGTGCGGACCCGGCCCGTTCACCGGGCTGAGGGTCGGGATGGCCACGGCGGCGGCGTTCGGGCATGCGCTCGGCGTCCCGGTGCGCGGAGTGTGCAGCCTGGACGCGATCGCGGTGGGAACGGCCGGAGATGTCCTGGTGGTCACCGACGCCAGGCGTCGCGAGGTGTACTGGGCGCGTTACCGGGACGGCCGACGGGTCGACGGACCGGCGGTGAACGCGGCGGTGGACGTACCTCCAGGTGCCGAGGCGGTGGCCGGGTCACCGGAGCATGTCGAGCTGTTCGACCTTCCGCGGCTCGCTCCGGTCTATCCCACCGCAGCGGGACTCGTTGCGGCGGTGACGGATTGGGTGTCCGATCCGGAACCGCTGGTGCCGCTGTACCTGCGCAGGCCCGATGCCAAGCCGTCGCGGGCGGTGGTGCGGTGAACGTCGAGTACGGCCTGCTGACCCCGGGTGACGCCATGCGGTGTGCCGAATTGGAGGCGCA
This sequence comes from Mycobacterium sp. ZZG, assembly GCF_054786995.1. Lineage (NCBI taxonomy): Bacteria > Bacillati > Actinomycetota > Actinomycetes > Mycobacteriales > Mycobacteriaceae > Mycobacterium > Mycobacterium sp. ZZG. The sequence continues at coordinate 22,726 of NZ_JBTBFV010000023.1, read as the reverse complement.
ACTGTTCGACGGCGACGACCCGTGGCCCGAGCGCACCTTCCTGGCGGAGCTGGCCGCCAAGCACAACTACTACGTCGCAGCTCGGGTGGACGACAAGGTGGTCGGATATGCCGGGATCGCCCGGCTGGGCCGGTTCAAGCCGTATGAGTACGAGATTCACACCGTGGGTGTCGACCCGGCGTATCAGGGTCAGGGCATCGGCCGGAACATGGTCACCCGGCTGATCGAACATGCCGAAGGCGGAACGATCTTCCTCGAAGTCCGTACCGACAACGACGCGGCGATCGCGCTGTACGAGAGCGAAGGATTCGTCAAGATCGGGGTGCGCAAGCGCTACTACCGGGTCAGTGGTGCAGACGCCTACACGATGAAAAGGGAGCGGCGATGATCATTCTGGCCATCGAGAGTTCCTGCGACGAGACCGGTGTCGGTATCGCTGAACTCGGCGACGACGGGACGGTGACGCTGCTGGCCGACGAGGTGGCCTCCAGCGTCGACGAGCACGCCCGGTTCGGCGGGGTGGTTCCGGAGATCGCGTCCCGCGCGCATCTGGAGGCGCTGGGGCCGACGATGCGGCGTGCGCTGGCGGCGGCCGGGGTGAGCAGACCCGACGTCGTGGCGGCGACCATCGGCCCGGGTCTGGCAGGGGCGCTGCTGGTCGGTGTCGCTGCGGCCAAGGCGTACGCGGCGGCGTGGCAGGTGCCGTTCTACGCGGTGAATCACCTGGGCGGGCACCTGGCCGCCGACGTGTACGACCACGGCCCGCTGCCGGAGAGCATCGGTCTGTTGGTGTCGGGCGGGCATACGAATCTGCTGCACGTGCGGTCGCTGGGGGAGCCGATCATCGAGCTGGGTTCCACGGTCGACGATGCCGCGGGCGAGGCGTACGACAAGATCGCCCGGCTGCTCGGTCTGGGATACCCGGGTGGGCGGGTGCTCGATGAGCTTGCCCGCGAGGGCGATCCGGCCGCGATCACCTTCCCGCGGGGCATGACAGGACCGCGGGACGACCCGTACGCGTTCAGCTTCTCGGGTCTCAAAACCGCGGTGGCGCGGTATGTGGAGCGTCATCCGGAGTCTTCGCAGGCCGATATCGCGGCCGGGTTCCAAGAGGCCGTTGCCGACGTGCTGACCGCCAAAGCGGTGCGCGCGGCGAAAGACCTCGGAGTGTCGACGCTGTTGATCGCTGGGGGAGTGGCGGCGAACTCGCGGCTGCGCGAGTTGGCGTCGCAGCGGTGCGAAGAGGCCGGGATGACGCTGCGGATTCCGCGGCCGAGGTTGTGCACCGACAACGGGGCGATGATCGCGTCGTTCGCGGCGCATTTGATCGCGGCCGGGGCGTCACCGTCGCCGCTCGATGCCGCCAGCGATCCGGGGTTGCCGGTGGTGCAGGGGCAGGTCGCGTGAGTGCGGCTGACAAGCTTGCGATCACCGAACTGCTGTACCGCTATGCGGAGTTGGTCGACGCCGGTGACTTCGACGGTGTCGGAGCGCTACTCGGGCGGGGCCACTTCATGGGGGTCGCCGGCGCCGATGCCATCGCCGGCCTGTTCGTCGCGACCACCCGCCGGTTCCCCGAACACGGCAACACCCCGCGCACCCGGCACCTGGTGCTCAACCCGATCGTCGACATCGACGGTGACACGGCCACGGGGCGCTCGACGTTCTGTGTCGTCCAGCGCACCGACTCGGTTGTGTTGCAGCCCATTGTGGTCGGGAGGTACGCCGACACCTTCGCTCGCGATGCGGACGGCTGGTACTTCACCGGCCGCACCGTCGACGTGGAGATGGTCGGTGATGTATCCGACCACTTGCTGATGGATTCGGGTCGACTTGGTCAGAACGGTGGTGGGTCGTCGCCGTAGTCGGGTTCGTGCCATTGGGTGGGTGATGCCCAGGGCGTAGTGCTAGGTGGCTGGTGGTCTGTGCGGTGGGGTGGGCTTTGTGATTTGCGTAGTCGGCGGTTGTGTGTGCGTTCGGCGGTGATGGCTCGGGTTCGGTTGTGGGCGCGGGTGTTTCGCCGTCGGGGCATCATGGTGCCGCGGTGGGTGTTGGGGGTGGGTTGGGGTGGGTCGCCGGTCCACAGCGTGCCGGTGGGCCGACACAGGATGGGGTAGAGCAGCCGGCTGCCGGGGTGGGTGGTGTAGGTGTGGCCGGTGGGTGCGGTCCAGATGATGGTGCCGTCGGGGTGTTGTCGGTCGCGCCAGCCGGTGGCGCCGATCCAGAATGTTTTCAGCAGGTGGTGAAACAGGTTCTCCGAAGTACCGTTCTGTTTGCGCATGTCGCGCTGAATGCAGCGGCGTGGCCTTGACCTGCGAATACAACGATAGCATCCGTGAAATTTCACGGTACAGTTGGCAGCGTGTCCGAGATTGATTCCGCTGCGTTAGACGCCTACGTCAAGCGGGCCATTGCCGCTGCGCCGCCGTTGCGGCCTGAGCAGCGAGACAAGCTGCGGACTTTGCTGACGGGTGCACTGAACGACCCGGCCACCGATCAAAAGACGGCACGACCGACCGACTAAAAACCTGGCTAGCGTGTCGCACGTTCGCCCGTGGTGCTGACTGGCAAGCTTTGAACCATGGCGACAGACCCGGTACTAAAGCAGCTTGTTGCGGACACGAATGCAGCCGAAGAATCGGTGCCGCTTGACCTCTACTTGCCCTCGGGCAAGTTGTTCGGTTGGACGACCTCGGTTTACGACTTCGGACGTCGGATCACGCACGAACTTGAGACCGAAACGGGCTATACCGGCGTCGTTGAGCCCGAAGACGATCCCGAGTACGTGCATTTGATCGTTCGACCGCTGACGATGCCAGGGGAACAAGAGACGACCGAAGTAGTGCGGGTCAGGCTCGCTGACGTTGTTGCTTGGACTGTCGGCTAGCGCCGAGACTTTCGAGCGCGTTTCCGCTGCGATCTGACTTGCTTTCGGTAGCCCTTGGTCAGCGTGCGGCCTTCCCGGCGCGCAGCCTTGGCGTTGAACCGCGTAGGTCGGATGGCCTCGGTGGGAAACACCCGGTTGCGGCGGCTCACGTGGCGCGCGTGATCGGCGCGTGCCCTGGCGACGTGTCGGCGCACGATGCGGCGGCGCTGCACTCCGGTACGCGTGCGGCTGGCGGGATGCGCCTGGCTCGCGGCCACCGCACCCACGGCCACGGTCACCCCGGCTGCGGTACGGCGGCGCGTGCGGCGCTTGTCGTCGTCCTCGGTTGACCCGCCAGGGGTGGCGGCGAAGCGGCCACGGGCATCGCGGGCGTAGTTCCGGCGACCACGACGAGCACCAGGGCCACGGCCCCGCAGGACCGACGAACCAACGCGACGGCGACCGGCCACGGTTACACCGCGCTTTCGTCGTACAGCACATCGAACGTCGCCGTTCGGGCAATGGTTTCCCAACTGGGATCGCGCAAGTTGCCCGAACGCCCCTGGCGGCGAAAGCCGGTGACGCGAACCCCGTCCGATCCGGTGTAGTGCTCAACCGATGAAAACACGTCGTCAATCGCTCTCAAAATGCGGTCGATTGGCCGGTAATCGCGGTTGCGGTCGTCGCACGAATGCACCCACAGCGTGACGACGCGCGGACCACGGTTCAACGTCGGGATGAGGCTTTGTTCCTCGAAGTTGACGATGACGAAATGACCGTCACTGAAAGGCCTTTCGTCGGTGGACTGCAATTCCTTGATCCGATCACCAGGGACGCCCAGCGCAACCAAACGCGGCTGACTGGCGAGCAATTCGTGGACCCCGGCAGGGATCACACCGCACCCCAGACGCGCGCATACGGTCGAACGCTGGTCACTAGGTCAACGTCGAGCCTGTCGAGCAATCGCACCTGGCCGACCTCGGGATTACCCGCCAGGCCGAACGGTGCAACGCGACGGGAATAGAGCCGGTGGGCTTGAATCAGCGTCGCTTGCTTGACGGCTGGCGGGACGGTAGGCCAGCCCCATTTCGCCGTGATTCGCACGCCGTTCTCTGTCGAATTCGGCGCGACGGCAGCGCCAGAACCGATGACTAGGCTAGTCCACACCATGCCGTCGACCACGGCGTTAACTGGCGCGGGTAGGTAACCCGTGATCAGCGAATCATACTGTGAACCAACATATTCGACGGTCAGACCGTCAGTGGTGGCGAAATCGTCGGTCGGGATCACCCACACTCGGCGCGCGCGGTCGTATTCGGCGGTGTAGTACCGTGCCACCGGCTCATCGAGCAACCCGAACTTGCGACCACACGCGCGATCCACCGACCGTGACGCCGTGTCGACGGCCATCGTCAATTCGGCGGTGTCGGTGGCGACGGCTTCGCCCATGTAGTGCGCCAGTTCATCGGGCGTGGCGTACGCGGGTGCCCACGGCATCGGACTACTCGCCCTTGGCAGCGGCCAGCGCGTCGAGAACCGTTCGCGCCGCTTCGTCGGTGGCACGCTGCGCGGCGGCATCGGTGGCCGTGACGTAGCTATCCGAATCGTCGGGCGATTCGGTGCCTGGCGGGTCGACTTCACCCGCGCGTGAGCGGATTTCGTCGTTCACGTCGGAAAGCTCAGCGATCAAATCGGCTTTCCGTTGTGCCAGTTCGGCTATCGTGCGGCGCGCCATGATTACGCCACCTCGTTGGCGAGAACGCGGTACGCGGCGGTGTCCTGCGGGACGCCATCGGCGCGAGCCCACAGGGTGTATTCGACCTTGCCCTCATTGGCGCGGCTGTACGGGTTGACGATCAGCGTCAAATCCTTCACGCGCCGGATGACGTAGCCGCTGCGGAGGTCACCGAAAACACCCCACTTGCCAGCGGTGCCGTCCGCGTAGGTCGGCCACGCGTTGTCAACGATGACCGGGTAGCCCAACAGCGTCACGTTGTGCGGGCCGGTGGAAATGCCCTCGGCAGCCGGGTTGAGCAGTGGGCGACCGTTGCCGTCGACCAACTTCTCGATCTGAGCCAGCGTGCCATCGCTGAACGACCATGCCGCGTTCATTCGGTACGCCGGGTCCACCTGGTGAACCGCGTCGACCAGTTCGTCATATGTTGGCGTGGCCGCGTCGAACGTATCGACGGCCACCGTGATGCCGGTGTCGATGCCGAACGGTTCGGTGGTGCCGTTGCCGGTCACCCAGTCGACGGCCTGGCGGCGTCCGATGCGCTCACCGAGCTTGCGGGTAACGAGCCCCTGAACGTCGAACGCGGCATCTTGGAGCAGTTCCACCGAGACCTGTAGCGGCAGGTTGTTCAGACCCGGCGCGACGTACTTGAACGCACCGAGCACCTTCTCACCGAAAACGAGGTCTGCCCCGCCAGAGGTCGGCGCGGTGTTCTCCGGTGCGATGACACCCGTGTTGGCGGTGTCATCGAGCGTCGGCCAGCGCAGCGGCTCACCCGTGGACGTGTTGATTTCCTCCACGGCGGTCGCCAGCCCACCGAACGCCTTGAGTCGTTCGACCAGCTTCGCGCGCATCGTCTCGGGCACCAGGAACCCACCAGCCGAACCCGGCGAGGTTGCCTGCGCGCGAAGCTCCACCATGTCGGCGTTTTCGTGGCCGGTGCGAACGTAGGCGTCGAAAGCACGCTCTAGTGTGTCGTCGGTGCGAACGGCCCCGGTGTGCACGACGGCAGCCAGGCCACCGGGCACGGCGGTGGTGTACGCCTGCTGACGGGATCGAATCTCGACGTTGCGCTGAGCACTGCGGAGCTGCGTTTCGAGCTGTTCGTATCGCTGCGCTTCCTCGTCGGTCAGCGGGCGATCCCCGGCGTTGTCGATGATGGCCGACAGGGCGGCAATCAAGTCCTCGACGGTCAGCGGCGTTCCATCGGCGGCGGTCGTCGCGGTGGCGTCGTCCGAACCGTGGACCGGCCAGGCACGCAGTGCGGCCAGATGGGCGGCGTTTCGGGTCAGCGTTGCGGTGGTCATGGTGTTTTCCTCTCGGGTGGGGCTAATCGGTTGGTGAGCACGCGGTGGCGGGCTCGAATGAGTTGCGAGCGTTGCGATTCAACTGGCGCACTGGCTTCATCGAGCGAGCGCAGCATGACCGAGGTTCCGGCGTACGCGGGAAAGGCGACCACCGACAGATCGACCAGCCGCGCCACGGATGTATGGGTGCGCAACTGTCGGCCCTCGACGTTGCTCCACTCATCGGCACCGGGGACGAATCCGAACGATGCGCCCGACAGGTCTCCGCGCAATGCAAGCTCGCGCACGTCGCGCCCGTGGGTGGTGTCGGGCAAGTCCACTTCGAACGGCAGCCCTTCGGAGTCGACCGACCAGCGCAGCGTGCCCGACGATTGCCGACCGAGCAGCTTGGATCGGTCGTGCTCGTAAAGGCATCGCACGTCGGTAGCGGCGTCTCTGCTGACTGCATCGAACGCACTGCGCGCCAACGCTTCCAGATGACCCGGCAGCGGTGCATACGAGCCGAACACGGCGGCATGACCGACCAGCTTGTTGCCGGTGACCTCAGCGCGCAGTTCGACGCCGAACCGTGTCGAATCGGTAGTGGCGTTACCCATTGGCGGGTACCTCCTGATTTTGGCCGGCTGTCGGATTATCGGTTGAATCGGTTGTGTCCGTGCTGGTTTCGTCGTCGGTAGCGTGGGCGCTGTCATCGGCGATCGCATCCCCGCCAGGCAACGGTGGGAGGTTGCGAATCTTGCGAGCCTCGTTGATCGTGAGCAATCCGGCGTCAACCTGAGAAATCAACAGGCCGATTTCGGTCTCTACGTCCGGCTGGACGAACGCGGCGTAATCGAACTCGCATTTCTTCGCGCCGGTCAACAGTCGTGACAGTCGCTCTTGAATGCGAGTCGTCCACGGTTCCAATACGTACCGCGCGAGACCTCGGTTCTGTTCCTGAACGCCGGTGCCCCAACTGGTTTGCTTGTCGGTCTGGCCCAAGTGCATCGGCTGTAGGCCGAACCACCGGGCGACCTCTTCGACTTGGAACGCGCGTGATTGGAGAAACTGCGCATCTTCTGCCGACAGTGACCATTGCTGAAACTTCAGCTTGCGATTGATGACGGCAATGTCACCGGCGTTGTTGGTGCCCTGAAGGCGTTGACGCAGATCGTTTTTGATCGTGGTGGCTTCATCTGCGGTCAAGTCCTCTTCGGGAGTGATGATGCCCGAAACCATCATGCCGTTGCCGAACATGCGCGCGGCGGCGGCTTCACCGGCCATCGACGTAGCGAAGACGTTTCGCGCGCACGCGATGGGCGACAGTCCCTTGATCCCGTCCGTGGACAGCGCGGGAATGTGGGTCAGTTGATCGGAGAACAGGACGCGCCGTGTTCCATCGGCCAAACTCACCGTGAAGAACTTCAACCCGGTCTCCGGATGAATTTCCGGTGTCACGGCCAGCGGATGAATCGGCAACAGTCCGACGATCTGACCGGCCCCACCGTAGACGTGACCGAGGTAGGCGTTGCCGTGCAACAGCAAGTGGACTAGCAGGGTCTCTTTGAATTCGTAGGCGGTCTGTACGTCTTTACCCGGTCCTGCCGGGGTGTCGAGAAACGAGCCGGTGCGGTCGGTGTGTCCATCGGCGTTGGTGACGATGGTTCGCAGCGGAAGGCTGGCGATGCTGCCTGCAATGAGGCTTACCGCGCGGAAGACACTCGCCAGGCCCAGCACCGACGTTTCACCGACGCTCATACCCGCCAGGTTGGGCGCGCCCAGTCCGAGCATGTCAGCGATGGCGGGGTCACCGATGGATACGGCAACCTCGGCGCGCGTTTCAACGGCGTCGAACGCGGGGCGGTTGCTCCACGGCCACCAGGCCATCGTTCCGTTTCCTGTCGCTAGTCGGTAATGCATTTGTCGAATTTGTGGCCGAATTGATTTGCAAAGTGGGGGTGCAATTCATTTCGTGAATTCTGTTGTGCGGCGCAGCTATTGGCGCATATCAGAATGGTAGATGACAATGGGGAATTGACGAAAGGGGCGCACCGATATGGCGTTGACCGCAGGCCCGAAGACGCGCAATCCGCAGCCGTTGCCGCCCGTGGGTCGCAAGGGTGCGGTGTCGTGGATCGAACACGCCACCAAACAGAAGTGCTACGGCTGGCAGCGCGACGTACTGCGCGACCTCACCGCACCGACCAGGCCGCGCGTGGCGTACATCCAGGTTGCCCGCAAGAACGGCAAGACCCGGCTGGCAGCGAAACTGGCGCTCGCTGAGGCGTGCATGAAACCGCAGCGGCACATCTATGCGATTGCCGACAGCGAGCGCAACCTGAACTCGGCGCTGATCAGGGAAATACGCGACTTGATCGGCGGCAGTGAATTCCTACGCGACTCAATCCACATCTACAAAGATCACTTGGAGGTTCCCGAGACCGGCTCATTCATCGAGACCCGACCCAACAATTTCAGCGCCAGTCAGTCGATCAATCCGCACCTGGTCATTTTCGATGAAATCCATCTACAGAAGAACGACCAAGTGTGGTCGGGTATGCAGATGGCAGGCGCGGCACGCCCCGATGCTCTGTTGTTCGGAATCACCACGCCCGGTTACAACCTGACCTCTTTGGCGCATTCGCTTTACCAGTCGGTGCGCGTGGGCGATCCGACGCTGTACGGGCGTACCTATGAGGCCGACCCGGCGAGTCCGATTGATGACCGGGACAGTTGGAAGATTGCGAATCCCTGCCACGACAGGCCCGGTTTCATGGACGCGTTGGAGTTCGATTTCTCTCGTCTGCCAGAGCATGAATTCCGGCGCTACCGGCTAGGGCAGTGGACAGCCACGGAGACGGCTTGGTTGCCCTACGGCAAGTGGGATGCTTTGGCCGTGCCGCTGGCTGAACCACCGGACGGCGTACCGGTGTGGCTCGGTTTCGATGGGTCGTACTCCGGTGACTCCACGGCCCTGGTCGGCTGCACCAACGAGGGCCACCTGTTCGTAGTGGGATGCTGGGAGAACCCCGGTCGCAAGGATTGGCGCGTGCCGCGCGACGACGTGAATCAGACTGTGGCAGAGGCAATGATGCGCTGGAACGTACGCGAATTGGCCTGCGATCCTCCGTACTGGCAACGTGAAATTGCCGAGTGGTCGGCGGCGTGGCCTGATCGCGTCGTGGAAGTGCCGACGTACTCGCGTGCTCGCATGGCCTCGGCGTGCACAGCGTTCTACACCGGAGTGATGGACGGGCGTATCACCCACGACGGCGATCCCCGGCTGGCCCGCCACGTGAGCAACTGCGTGATCAAGCCCTCACCCATGGGCGATTACGTCACCAAGGCCGACAAGGATTCACCGGCCAAGATCGACCTGGCAATTGCTGCCGTACTGGCCTACAGCAGAGCCTCTGTGTCGGTGGCCCGTCCGAGGTCTCCGCTCGTCGTCCTGTGACGATCAACCACGATGGACGCTGACCACCGCATTCACCGCCAGAATCGACGGAAATCGCCAGCAAACGCCGAGAGAGAGGGAAAGATCGCGGGGACGACGGGCTGCCTGGGTGTCGGGCTGTGAACTTTTCATCCGACTGGGCTAGTCGTTCGCTTCACTTGTCGCCCTTGCTGGCGTTGCAAGGACCACACGCGGGTTGCAAGTTGCTCAGCACGTGCCTGCCACCCTTCGAATAGGGCACGATGGCATCCCACTGCGTTGCCCAACCAAGGCATAGCCCCTCGATTCGCAGCGCGCAGCGTCGACCTATCGGCTTGGGTATCGCCTGATAACTCGCGTTGGCTCGCTCTCGTCGTGCTGGACGTTGATTGCGAACCCGGTCGTAGGCGCGAGCGTGGTCCCGTTGATGGGATGGGCATCGGTGCACTGTCGCTGCTTGCCGGGGTGACATGCCCTGTGTGTCAACGAATCCCGTGCACCCCGTTTCCAGGCATGGTTTGCGTGCGGCCATCGTGGATCACGTTGTGCGCGAACGCATGTGGTCGAGGTCGAACTGTTTGTGGCACGACCGGCAACGCGGCAGGTAGTGGTCAGGGTTCGGACTGTAAGACACGACCGAATTGCCTCTAGCACAGCGCCGTTCGCCCTCGTCGTTGTGATCGTACGACCACTCATGCGCTTGTTCGCCGCAATCGACGCAGAGGTGTTGGTCAGCGGGACCGCGTAGCTTGCGCACTCGCGCGTGAGCAGGGCCGTACCCGATGTTGTCGCCCTTGCGCAACGGGCCGCGCAGGCTGATCAGCGGGTCACCGTACCGATCCCTGAGCCTGGTGTGGCTACTGCACATGCTGCTCTCTCGATACTTCGCGCTCCCGCAGCCAGCGACCATGCATAGGCCGGTGACCGTAACGTAACTAGCGAGAACGGCTTTCACTTGATCCGGCGTCACGGGCGGTAGTCCTGAGTTGGCGTTGACGTACTCGGTGAGTCCGTCCAAGTTGGGTACCTGCATTCTTGTGACCGTGAGCGCAAACGATGGTCCGCGCTTCGATCTGGGGCGACTGTTGGCGCACTGCTTGCTGCAATACGCTTGCGCACTCCCTCGGTGCGTCAACTGGAAGGTGCTACCACAGATGGTGCATTCCCTTGTGACGGCCATTTCAGTGGCCCATCCGGTCTATGATGTGCGTGAGGTCGTCCAACAGCTTTTGTCCGATGATCCTCATTGCCGGTGTGATCACTGCGTATTTGCCGCTCTCTTTTGTTTCGAGGAAAATTCCATAGTGAACTGAGTAGCTGAGCAGCAGCTCGTACGATCCCCGGCCCAGGTCGGACACCGTTGCCGACAGTCCTGCGCGTGCGGCTCCCGAGTTGTCCCGCCAGGGTGCGTGTGCTTTGAGATAGGCCGTAGCATAGTCGCTTTCGGCGTCCATGACGCGGCCAACCCTGCGGTCCAAGTCGCGGTTGAAGGTGGCGAGGTTGCGGCGTAGTCCGCCGTCATCGAACTGAATTCGTGCCCGTGCCATCGCTACCACACCGAGTGCATCGTCATGAGGTACTGGTCTCGGCGCACCCACCGGGTGCCGTTGTGCTTGGCGTCGCTAGTGCGCTCTGCAGTGCCGCGTCCGAGGCGTTCGGCATCGGTCCATTCGAGCAGTCCCGGCAGGATGAGCGAGGGCATGTCCACGATGGACCCGGCCTGCCAGACGACGTTGGTTGCTTTGACTCCCAGCACGTCGCGAAAGTGCTGAAATACGTTGTCGGCCATCGTGTCGACGGCGGCCGGTGTGACGCCTGTCGCCCGCCAGGCGAATTCGATGGTCCAGTGGCCTAGTTTGTCGTCTTGGTCGGTGCACGTGAGCACACACGCGGTGTCGGGCGTGTCGGCATCGGCGAACAGAACCGCCGGTAGGTCGGGGTGGTTGAGGTACTGCCCGTTCTCGTCGTATTGACCTAGCCCACTGCCGGCCAAATGCCCTGCGATCACGGTGAGAACGGTTTCGGTGTTCAGCATGGTTGTTCTGCTTTCGCTCGTTGCGCTGCGCGTAGATCGCGCTTGTAGGCGTTCGCGGCTTCTCGGCATGGGTCGCACCGGCATCCCCACTTGGCGTAGCCGTTGACGGTGCCGTGCCGTGAGTCGTTCGGGTCGGGTAGGCCGCGTTGCTCTCGCCGTAGTTGCGCCTCGTAGTTTCTGGCCCTGACATAGGCGCTGGTGTTGTCCTGCGGATGGTCGGCGCGATAGGCGCGCAAGTCTGCCGATTTAGCGGCCTTGCAGGGATCGCAGCGGCATCCGTACGTGTATCCGGTGGTGGTTCCGTGCCGCTTGGCTAGCGTTTCAACCCTTGCGGTGCTCACGATTCGACCCGTTCTCGCTGTCGCCGCTTGTCTGCGTTGTTCGCTTCGCGGCATTTATCACAACGGCAGCCGTAGTTGTTGTATCCGTTGGTTGTACCGTGGCGTTCGTCGGTGGGGTCGTTGCGGAATGCTTCTGCTTGCTCTTGGCGGCGTTGCCCAGCGCTGAGCTTGTGCGCCGTGCCCTCGGAGTCGCGTCGCCGTTTGGCTTCATCACGCGCCTGTTGGCGCTGCTCTGCTTCACGCGCTCTGGTCTCGCGGCGTTGCATTCGTCGCCGTTCGGCGAGTCGGTTCAATCGGGCCTGCAAGACCTCGCCCTTGGTGTTAGCGGTCTCGGTGTCGGCCAGGATGCCGCGTGCCAGTGCGCCCCAGTCCGACCAGGCAAACCACGGATGGCGACTCAGCGTGACCATGGCGTCGAGCAGGTCGTCAGTCGTGGTGATGCGATCGGCCCACAGCCGGAAGTGCGGCGACATGGGCGCCAGGGCCTCGGGTATGCATCCACGGTGGGCCAGGGTCCATCGGGCCTTGGCGGGGTCTTGGTAGCCCGCTGCGGCCCGCTGAGCCACACGCTGCGCGTCGACCAGGCTCACGTAGGCGTATCCGGCCCCCGATCCGGCGATGGCGCGGTGGCAGGCCGCGCACGTGAGCACCAGGACGCCGGGCTTGGGCTTACCCGGTCCACGGCCCGTGCGCTTGGGTGCGTCCTGGCCCGCATCTGCCCCAGGATCGACGTTCGGCCCGTGTTCGTCGTCCTGTGCCGGATTGGCCGCGTTGATTCCTGTAGAGCCCGCCAGGGCGGCGCGGTCGGTCTCGAATTCCACGCTCATATCTTGATCCTCCCGAAATTCAGCTGAATTCGCTATTGCGTCCACGGCGTGTCGGATTTGAGCACACCACTTTCGATCAGCATTGCTCGCGTATTATTTAAATTCTCACGGGCACGCAAATAATCGCCTTTGTGAATCCAATACCAAGTGTTCGCGAGTCCCCAGCCGGTTTGAGCGGTGATCCATTCGGCTTGATTGATCAATACCCACCAGAGCACAGGTTGAGATTGCACCGCCTGATCAGCGTTGTATCGGTTGAGTGGCGGCGCGCTCATTTCTTCAACGCCAGCCCACGTACAACAATTGTGCAAGACTCCCAACCGAATCGAACGTAGTCAGGCAAGCTCGGATGAAAGCGCAGTGCGTGAAAGAACGCGAGTTCTTCGGGTGGCATCGAATCAATCGCATTCGCCGCTAGGTCAAATTCTCTCTTCGGCAGTCCGTCGTCCTGTAGTTCTCTCATGATGAACTTGCAAAATTCGTCCGCTTCGGCTGCGCCCAGTAGTGGCAGAACGGGTTTCGTCATTTCATTTCCTTTCATTGTGCGCAATTCAATTCGTGAATCGCAACGTGTTTTGTGTTGTTCCAAACTGTGCGGGAATTCCGATCACTGATCACTACCGGCAGCGTCGGAACTGAACTGAACTGTGCGGTCTCACTACGTACCGCCGCACAGTTCAGTTCCAGGGCGTTCCGAACTGTGCGGCGTACTGGTTCCGCACAGTGCCGCACAGTTCCAGAGGGCCGAGGAATTCATGGGGTTTGGCCCGTCGTAGCGTCGTCGTCATCGACGCGGCCCACCTTGGCCTGACTGAGAATCTTCGACAGCTTGGCGTCCAGCGAGCCACGTTGGTAGAGCGTCACGGTGCGGTGCGGATGACTGCCACCGCGCAAAGTGATCGACTCGTCAAGCTCGGCGTAAGGCCCTCCAGGCGTCTTCGGATCAATCAGGGCACGCACTGCGAGTTTCAAAGCGTCACGCGACAGCGCGCGTTCAAAGTCACTAGGGCTTGCCTTTTGTCGTGCCAGTAGGGTGTCCACCGTCTTGTTCTGCGAACGTTCCTTCGCATCAGACTTAGGATCGCGCAGCGCTTCATCCCAATAGGAACTGATCAGTTCCATTTCGTAAGTGATGTCAGCTGTTTCAGTCTTGCCGCCTTTGTGCTTGTTGCGTTTGTCAGCCACGGCCTTGACCGTTTCGTCGGTCGGCGGTCGCAGCTCAATCGTGGTCGTCGTGTCGGTAGCGTCGATGTGCAGTTCGGCCACCAGTAGACCGTCCGGTTGCCCGTCGTTGAGTCCGATGCCGTGCACGAATCCCTCGCGATCCTTTTCGGGTGAAACGCGCAGTGTGGCATAGCCTTTCGCGCCGCGACCGAACGGCTCCATCTTCTCGGCAACGAACGCCGCACCCGTCAGACCAGCTACTTTGTGCTGCGATCCGATGGCAAACCCGCTGTAAGCCGAACTATTCTTCGGCACGTGGTCGACGGCGAACGTTGCGGCCCCGGTGCGCTCCGCAATGGGTAGCATGATCGCGGCGTGCCAACGCGCCACGTCGGTGGCTACGTCAGGATTGAGGCCGCACAGCGCCATGGAAATGTTCGCCCCGTCGATCACGGCGAGCGAATACGACTGATTGAGCATTCCGGCGAACGCGGCTGAGTCCACGTCGAGTGCATCCGGTGCAGCCTGTGGGCGGTAGTAGTGAAGATGCTTGTTGATCTTCTCTCCCGATACACCCAGCAGTTTTAGGCGTTTGACGATCTGTACGGGAAAGCTCTCGTAATCGAGATACAACACGTCACGGCCCGCTGCGAGTTCCTGCGCGACAGCGCAAAGCATGAACCACGTTTTGCCTGACCCGGCTGGGCCGTGGATCGAGTGGGTTAGACCGGAATAACCCAGTGCTTGAGTATCGTTTCTTTGCAACACAGTTGGCGTGATGTCAGGGTGATCGCCGTAGATCGCGTCGTGCAGATCAATGCGGGTCCACGACGATGCACTTTCGCCGGTTGCCGCCGCATACGCTTTCGTCACGGCGTCATCATGCAGCTTTGCACGGACGGCCAGAGCTATCGACTCGTCCCATTCTGGTGTACCGGGCTCGGGCAATTGATGGGCGGTTCCCATGGCGATCACCGGCCCATCGGTCGGTAGGCCGGTCGATACATTGGACGGTAGGCGCGGCGATTGATCCGACGTTGCGCAACCGTTCCAATCGTCGGCATGATGAGCCCGCCAGAGTCGCACTCTATGTCGACGGTGGCAACGCCTGCGGCCCCGATGGCAATCTGTGCGTCGGCGCGGCCCTTCACGCGGCGTAATCCGTTGGTGCGGCTGCGAAACAGTTCGCCCTGTAGTTCGTTCGGGTCACGCTTGTCTCTGTCGATACACGTTGCAATGAACTGCTTTTCGATCTGTGCAATCGCGCTATCCCAACCACGGTGGCCCTCTTGGGCCAGCCACAAAACATTCATGTGCGCCTTCACGATCTTGTCGTGTGACGTTGCTTCATCGCGAATTGTCTTGATATGGAGTGCGGCCTTTTCGTTCATCCGAGGGCACAGCGGTTCATCGACACCGAACGCGTCATAGGCCCACGCGTATACATCGCTGACCGATGAATCCATGTCCATCTCGTCATCGGATTCACGCACGCGCCCGTTGGTGAGATAGTCGATCCACGCGTCTGGCAGCACCGGCAGCGTTCGTGCGTCGGGCACTCTGCCATCCCAGAGGCTTCGCCCTGCGGTCGTCAGCGGTGCGCCGGGTGGAAACCACGTCTCTACGGCCTGCGAATCTGGATTGAAACTAGGCCACACCACGGCGAAGCGGTGCCGTTTCTGAATGACTTCGATGTCTTTGTCGACCTGGCCTTTGAACCGCAGACCCTTCGGCACCCGATAGAACCGCTTACCGCTGTGCCCATCGACACGCGACGAACTCACCCACGTATCCGGCAGTGGCCCAACGCTTTCAATTAGTCGCGCGAGTTGGTCGCCGCCAGTCTTTCGCTTGCCGCCCTTGATGTAATGGTCAACGTCGACTGCGATCACTTCGTAGTCGTCGTCAACACCCGCCAGGCGCAGGCAGATATTGCCGTCTGGCTGTTGCTCGCGCCACAGTTCCACCCTGGCGGGGTCAGGGTCGGTTGCCTTGATGCCGGTGTAGCCGGTCGGCGGTGGGTGCTTCTCGCCCTTGGGCAGCGGCAGCGTTCCGGCGAATCCGGCAGCCCGGTATAGCGGTGCGCCGGTTGCGAAAGGCGTTTGTGTGCCGTTGTTGTCGTTGCTCTGCGCTACCATGGGACTGGCTGCCTTTCAATGGCGTTGGGGTGGTTCGGTTCTCTCGTCGGAACTGCTGTGCGATCCCGGTCCCTATCCCGTGGGGGCCGGGATCGTTGCCGTTACGGGTCGGGCATGGAGTCGTTGAGGTCTTCGGTGTTGTCGAACAACTGCTCTCGGTAGCGACCTCCGCGCAACAGCGTCAGCGGCGGCGGCTTGCCGCGACGGGTGAAGAACTGTTTGACCCACATGTCAACGCGCCGTTGCGTTTTCTCGGCTTCGACTAGTGCGTCTTCGACTTCGGGCAGCGGTCGTGCCGTGACCGGGCTGCTCAGCAAGTGATCGAGTGCCTTCGCGACTCGACGCGCTGAGGCCGCTTCGGGCGAGGGATCGCCGTGCTTGGTGATGGCCGGATCAACGATGCGGCGCTCAATGGATTTGCGTCGAACGTCGCTCATGATGCGGCGTCCATCCTGGCGGGTTGCGCGACGATCTGCACCGGGCGAAGCAATTCAGCAAGCCGTGTCCGCTGCTCATCGGTCAGCGGCGGTGCCTGCGACACAACGCGTTTCACGTAGGCGTCTAGTCGCTCTTGGTTGACGCCTTCGCCCTTCATTCGGCACCAACCGGCGTGATGAGTGCCTGCACGTCGTCAGGATGAATCCGGTACGTCGAACCGACGCGCAGCGCCGGTAGCTTTCGCTGTGTAATCAGCTTGCGCACACCGGAACTCGATAGACCCATGTACTCGCAGACCTGCTGAACGGTCCACATCTGCGCAGGAGTTAGACCACGATCATTGGGCGATTGCTGTTGAGAATTCACAGAGGTTCCCTCTGAGATTCGCCCACATTGCGTATCCGACTCGGTTTCGGGGCGATGCCGTAACGGCTACCCACGACCATACGCGGAGTGTGGAGAGTCGCGCAAGGGTCAAGTGTGGATAGGTGCTGCCCAAATGCTTTGTAAAGCAAGCGAATTCGTCTACGTTTTGGCGATGACTACAGCCAGGTTGTCGTGACTCGATCCGGGTCGAAACGCTCCCCGTTGACGCGGCGTCCCTTGCCCACGGGTGCAACCGTGAACTCGACCACGACACCGATCACGGCCCGCAGTCGATCCGGTGAAAGACGCTTCACGGCGTCGGCTACTTCGGGCGTGCCCAGCGGCAAGCCTTCGAAGACGCGCACGCGCTCGGCGTCGTTCAACTGAGCTTCGATCACAGCCAGTTTCTCGTTGACGCGCTCGGTTCGCGCGGCCAGGCGGCGACCGTCAATGATCCCGTCGTCGTACTCGGCGTTAGCGGCCCGAATCTGACCGTAAAGGGTTTGTTTCTCGTCTTCGAGTTTTTGAGCTAGCGCCGGATCGAAGACTTTGGCGCGTAGTAGGTCGACGGCATCCGGTTCGGCCAGCCGTGCGCCTACGACGCTGTAGACGATGGGCTCAACGAATCCAGCGCGAACGCTCACCCCTAGGCAGACCTTGCAGCGATACGCTCGGTCTCCCTGCATCGTTTGCAGTCCACTCAAACGCCCGTCGCAACCGGGCTTGCCGCATTTGAGCACTCCGGTCAGCAGATGCTTTCGCACCGTTTTCTTGCCCGGTGCCCGTCCCGGTGCCGTCAGGATGGCTTGCGCTGTGCGCCAGGTGATTTCATCCACCAGCGGCGTCCACGTGCCTTTGACGGGTTGCCCATCGGAACCGATCACCAGTTCGTCGTTGTGATCACGTAGACCGGCATTGCGCGGCTTGCGTAGGAACAGGCTCAGCGTCGATGGCGTCCACGGCTTGCCCGACAGGCCGAACGCGCCTTCGGCGTTGAGCATTCGCACGCCATCGGAGATTGACCCGCCAGCGATTACGTGTGCGTAGACCCGTTTCACCAGTGGCGCGGTCTCGGGATTCGGTGTGCGCTGCCCGGTGTCGGTTTCCTTGGTCCCGGTGTAGGGCATGTAACCGAACGCCTTGCGCCACTTGGGTAATCCGCGCTCGGCTTTCTGTACTGCGGCGCGTAGCTGACGCACTCGCTTGTGTTCGACTTCATGAGCGGCCACCGATCCCTTGAGCCGTGCGATCAACCGGCCCTGTGGGTGCGATAGGTCCACGTCACCGGAGGCAGTCGCCAACGCCAGGTGCTTTTCGTCAGCTAGGGCCATGAATGCCTCTAGCTCGATGGGACGCCGGTGCAATCGGTCCAAGTCCCACGCGACGACAGCGCCGATCCGACCGTCGCGAATGTCGTTGAGCATGTCCTCGTAGGCCGGTCTGCGCTTGCCGGTGCTCGCTGAAATATCGTTGTCGACGTACTCGACGGGTTTCCATCCGTTTTCGACACAGATTCGTGTGCAGTCTTCGCGCTGGCGCATCACGCCAAGTTGCTGGCCCGTTGGATCGGACGAGATTCGGAGGTAGATCGCGGCGGTGGTTTGGCCCATAGGTGCAACGGTACTCCAGCCAGCCGATAGTGAAAACGGCACAGGCTTTTGAGGTTTGAGGGGTGGGTGGGTCCGGTGGGGTAGGGCACGGTGTGGTCGATGTCGGTGTCGGTGGCGGGGGTGTCGCAGCCGGGGAAGCGGCAGGTCAGGTCGCGGCAGCGGATGTACGCGGCCAGTGCGGCTGAGGGGGTGTAGCGGGGTTCGGGTCCGGCCTGGCCGGGGTGGATGATCTCGCGGACGGTGGCCTGGGTGCACATGCCGGCCAGCAACGCGGTCGGGGTCAGCCCGGCGCCGAACACATAGGTGGACCGTTCGGTTGTCCCGGGCCGCAGTTCACGCGTGCCCACGGGTGCCTGGCCCTGGGCTGCGGACTGTTCGCCGCCGGTCGGGTCGGTGGGTTGGTCGGCCTGAGCCTCACCTGCGGTGTCGGTATTGGCGCCGGTGGTGTCGGTGATGAGGTAGATGGTGGTGTTGCGGATGGGTTGGGGTCGGTTGGTGGCTGGGCAGTTGTCGGTGCCGCAGTGGCAGGCCAGGGTGGTGATTCCGGTCAGCAGGGCGGTGTGGGCTTGAATGCGGCGGTCGTCGAGGGTGCGGGGTCGTCGGGGCACACGCTGTGGGCCATGGCGTTGATGAGTTCTTCGGAGGTGTTGGCGTCGCTGGTGTAGAGGCGGGCGTAGATGGTGGTCAGTCCGGGTGGGTCGACGGGGCTGCCGAATTCCAGGGCGCGGCCGGGGGTGGAGTTCTTCTTTTTGCGTACGGCGTCGGGGTCGTGGCGTTCGATCATGTCGTCGATGGCCAGTTCGGTTTTGCCGGCCGAGAGGGTGCCCCAGGTGCTGATCTGGTCGGCCCGTTCGGTGTCCACAGCGGCCATCACGGCGGGGTCGGTGATCAGGTAGGTGCGCCAGATGATGGTGCGGGCGAGCAGGTCGCTGATCAGTCCGGCGGTGAACAGGGTGAACACTGTGGGCAGCCGGTCGCGCAGGGCGACTCCGCGGTGGGCTTGGTGGGAGGCCAGGCCTTGGGTGATGTTCTGGGCGGCAGCCAGTTCGGCGGTGACCGCGGCCTCGGGGTCGATCCACCAGGATTCGCGGTCTCCGGCGGGTAGGCCGGTGCGGCGGGTGAAGATTTCGGCCATCACGGCCAGCTTGCGGGCGCAGGCGGCGTTCTCGGCGCGGGCGCTGGCCCGGGCGGCGTCGATCAGCTCGGCCGCCGAGAACCCGGACAGCTGGTCGGGGTCGGGCACCCCCTCGATCAACTCGAACACATGTTCTATTATGCCAACACCCACCGACACGCCAGCACACGATCTTGCGCCCGCCGTCCTCAAGTTCTGCCGCAGAGGTCCCCTCCGGCAAGAGCTTCAGGCCCTAGCCTTGAGTGCTGGCACTCTCGTGTATAGAGTGCTAGGCGGCAGCCGGTTCAGCCTTGTGTCGACACCCGCGACGACGGCGCGAGGACGGAAACGGCCGCTGAGTACATACACCTACATCAGTGAAGGGGCTCCATCGTGGCGAGCGTGAACATCAAGCCACTCGAGGACAAGATCCTCGTTCAGGCCAACGAGGCCGAGACCACGACCGCTTCCGGTCTGGTCATCCCCGACACCGCCAAGGAGAAGCCGCAGGAAGGCACCGTCGTCGCAGTTGGCCCCGGCCGCTGGGATGAGGATGGCGAGAAGCGGATTCCTCTGGACGTGTCGGAGGGCGATGTCGTCATCTACAGCAAGTACGGCGGCACCGAGATCAAGTACAACGGCGAGGAGTACCTGATCCTGTCGGCCCGCGACGTGCTGGCTGTCGTCTCCAAGTAGGCGAATCGTGTTCCGCCCCGGACGTCCCGCATGCGCAGGTGATGTCCGGGGCGGCGCGCGTTCCACCCGTTCCTAGGGAAAGACATTCATGAGTAAGCAGATTGAGTTCAACGAAACCGCGCGTCGCGCCATGGAGGTCGGTGTCGACAAGCTCGCTGATGCGGTCAAGGTGACGCTCGGCCCGCGCGGCCGCAATGTGGTGCTCGCCAAGTCGTGGGGCGGGCCGACCGTCACCAACGACGGCGTGACGATCGCGCGTGACATCGACCTCGAGGATCCGTTCGAGAACCTCGGTGCGCAGCTGGTGAAGTCGGTGGCGACCAAGACCAACGACGTCGCCGGCGACGGCACCACGACCGCGACCGTGCTGGCCCAGGCGTTCGTCAAGACCGGGCTGCGCAACGTCGCGGCCGGAGCGAACCCGATCGCGCTCGGCTCCGGCATCTCAAAGGCCGCTGACGCCGTGTCTGAGGCGCTGCTGGCCTCGGCGACCCCCGTCAACGACGCGAAGGCCATCGCTCAGGTCGCGACCGTGTCGTCTCGCGACGAGCAGGTCGGCGAGCTCGTGGGGCAGGCCATGACCAAGGTCGGCAAGGACGGTGTGGTCACGGTCGAGGAGTCCTCGACCCTGAACACCGAGCTGGAGATCACCGAGGGCGTGGGCTTCGACAAGGGCTTCCTGTCGGCGTACTTCGTCACCGATTTCGATTCTCAGGAAGCGGTGCTCGAGGACGCGTTCGTGCTGCTGCACCGTGAGAAGATCAGCTCGCTGCCCGACCTGCTTCCGCTGCTGGAGAAGGTCGCCGAGGCGGGCAAGCCGCTGTTGATCATCGCCGAAGACGTTGAGGGCGAAGCGCTCTCGACACTGGTCGTCAACGCGATCCGCAAGACACTCAAGACCGTCGCGGTCAAGGCGCCGTTCTTCGGTGACCGGCGCAAGGCGTTCCTCGATGACCTCGCTGTCGTGACCGGCGGTCAGGTCGTCAACCCCGACGTGGGTCTGGTGCTGCGTGACGTGGGCCTCGAGGTGCTCGGCACCGCGCGGCGCGTCGTCGTCGACAAGGACAGCACGGTCATCGTCGACGGCGGCGGCACCCGGGAGGCCATCGAAGCCCGGAAAGCGCAGCTGCGCGCCGAGATCGAGGCGGCGGACTCCGACTGGGATCGCGAGAAGCTCGAGGAGCGGCTGGCCAAGCTGGCCGGCGGTGTCGCGGTCATCAAGGTCGGCGCCGCCACCGAGACGGACCTCAAGAAGCGCAAGGAAGCGGTCGAGGACGCGGTCGCCGCGGCCAAGGCTGCTGTCGAGGAGGGCATCGTCGTCGGCGGCGGTGCTGCTCTGGTGCAGGCCCGTGCCGGCCTGGAGAAGTTGCGCTCGGAGCTGTCTGGTGACGAGGCGCTTGGTGTCGACGTGTTCGCCGCCGGGTTGTCCTCGCCGCTGTACTGGATCGCCACCAACGCCGGCCTGGACGGCTCGGTTGTGGTGAACAAGGTCTCCGAACTGCCTGTCGGACAGGGCTTCAACGCCGCGACGATGGAGTACGGCGATCTGATCGCCGACGGTGTCATCGATCCGGTGAAGGTCACCCGTTCGGCCTTGGTCAACGCGGCGTCGGTGGCCCGCATGATCCTCACCACCGAGACGGCCGTTGTCGACAAGCCGGCCGAACCGGAGGATGACGGTCATGGCCATGGCCATGGTCATCACCACCACTAAGTGACGACCACCGAGCACCCCCGGTCCGCCAAAGGCCGGGGGTGCTTTCGTGTGAGGCGTTGATGGCTCGGTAGCACTGGGCCCGTGTGTTTCGCATTTCCGCGCAGTACGCTCAAACACGATGGGAGAGAAGGAATCATGAAGCTCAACTATCTGTTTGCGGGACTGATTTTTGCGATAGGCCTAGGCCTGGGGAGCGGGATGGTCGCTGGTATGGCGAACGCCGCTCCGGTCACTCCCGGCGTCGATATCGCCCAGAAGCCGCACCACGACGACTGGAAGCACGACGACTGGGGCCCCGGGTGGGGTCGTGGAAGGTGGGGCTGGAACGCGGGGGTCGATGCATGCATCAGCGCGACGGATCCGTCCGGGTATGTCAGCGGTTTTGTGTGCATCTAGCCCGCACCGGACAATTGAATCTCGATATCGCGCCCGCGGAGTAGGGGCGATAGCATGTCGCTGCCCGTGACATCGGGCAATGGATTCCGGGGACCTATGCGCGTCATGCGACTGGCTTACGCAGCAACCTGGGTCGGCGCCGTTGCGGCCGCGGTTGCGCTTGTGCCACCAGCCCGGTGCGGATCCTGTGAATCCGTTGCCGTCCTGATGCGAACAAGGATCACGTGGTCGCGACGAACATGTCGATCGGTCCGATGTACGCGAACATCAACGCGACGGTGATGGCCGTCGAATCGCGGAACTGCCAACCCTGGATCCGGGTCACCTGAATCGCGGTCGGTTATCGCTAGTGTCCTGAGTCATTAATTCGGTTGCAGTAGTTGGCGATGCTTGCCAGGATCTGGTCGGCGGTCTTAGTCCAGACGTAAGGCTTGGGGTTGTCGTTCCAGGTGTCGATCCAGGCACGGATATCGGCGTTGAGTTGCCGCACCGAGGTGTGAGTGGAGCGGCGCAGTTTCTTGGTGGTCAGCTCGGCAAACCAGCGCTCGACGAGATTGAGCC
>NZ_JBTBFV010000022.1:0-78011 GCF_054786995.1 Mycobacterium sp. ZZG | reverse complement strand
TGGCGTCGCCGGACCCGGCGGCGCGGCAGGCACGATCCCCGGCGGACCGGGCGGCGTGGCCGGACCCGGCGGAGCCGCGGGAGCGATCCCGGGCGGCCCCTCGGGGGTCGCGGGTCCCGGCGGCGCGGCAGGCACGATCCCCGGCGGACCGGGCGGCGTGGCCGGACCCGGCGGAGCCGCGGGAGCGATCCCGGGCGGCCCCTCGGGGGTCGCTGGTCCCGGCGGCGCGGCAGGCTGCATCCCAGGCGTGGGTTGCGCCAGCGTTCCCGCCCCCTGAGCGCAATCAGCTCACCTGAGCGAGCACCTGCTGCATGCGTTCCTCCCGCGGCATCACCGGCCCGTCGCCGGGTATGTCGGTGATGCCCAGTCGGCCAGACCTGTGGCGGTCAGCATCGACGTGCGGTGGGCGGCGAGCACCAGCGCGTGGTCGTCGCTGTGGCCGGCGTCGACCAGCATCGCGCCGAGCAGACTGATGACCGCCATCTTGTAGGCGTTGAACGCCCGGTACCAGCACCAGTTCCCGGATGCTCGATGCCGCGTCGCCTGGTCGTCTCAGCTTGGCGACCGATCGCGCACTCGCCCGGTCGACCCGGCGCAGGATCAACCCGAGCAACAGGTCGTCGCGGTTCAGGTAGTAGCGGTAGACGGTACAGCGCTCGGCCGCATCCAGCAGGCGGTCGCGGGCCTCGTCGTCGTTGAGCAGCGCCCGGTCATCGCCCCAGTTCCGGCACGCCCCAGAAGTCGGCATGACGCCGATGCTGCCACGTGGGCGCCTCTGCCCGGGACGTACTTTGCCTAAACTTCGGGCAGCGGCTGCCACTGGCGCGAGACCGACCCGCTCCAGCGGGGAGTGCGCCGCTCCATGAAGGCCGCCACGCCCTCCCGCGCGTCCGGGCCGCCCATGACCCGGTGGTGCAGCGCGGTCTCCAGCGCCGCCACCTGTCGGGGCCGGTATCCGTACATCATGGTGTCCCACAACAGTCTCTTGCTCAAGGCCGCCGACATCGGTGCGACGTTGACGGCGATGTCGGCGGCGAGCGACATGGCCTCCGTGAGGACCTCCGCTGCCGGCAGGCAGCGCGACGCGACACCCAGCGCGGCCGCCTCGGCGCCGTCGAAGCTGCGTCCCGTCAGCAGCAGATCGGCCGCCACCGCACCACCGACCAGGTGCGGGAGCGTCCAGTGCGACATGCAGTCGCCGATCACCCCACGGCGCGACTGCGCCACCGCGTAGGAGGCGCCGGCCGCCATGATCCGGATGTCAGCCTGCAGCGCGAGGGTCAGCCCGATGCCGACGGCGTGGCCGTTGACCGCCGCGATGACCGGCGTCCGGAGTTCGAACGCCGCCGGATCGGTGGGCGAGGCGGTGAAGGAGTCGCCGGCCTCGGTGAACGGTCCTTTCCCGCCGACGAGGTCAGCTCCCACACAGAACGCGTCACCGGCCCCGGTCAGCACGATGGCACGGACATCGTCATCCTGGTCGCACTCCCGGTAAGCGGTGTTGAGCAACTCCCCCATCTCCGCGGTGTAGGCGTTGCGCCGCTCGGGCCGGTTGAACGTCAGCACCGCGACACCGTCGGCGACGGTGACGGTCAGGTCGGGCATGCGGCGAAACTTACCGACCCGGCGCCGCCTCACCGGAGAGAATCCGGGGATGGACACCCGCCGCCTGGAACTGCTGCTGGCACTGTCACGCCTGGGTTCGATGCGTGCCGTCGCCGACGAACACCACCTGACCACGTCCACGGTGTCCCAGCAGATCGCCGCGCTGGCTCGGGACATCGGAGCCAAGCTGATCGAACCCGAGGGCCGCCGCGTGCGTCTCACCCCGGCCGGCCGCCGCCTGGCCGATCACGCCGTGACGATCCTGGCCGCGGTCGACAGCGCGCGGCGCGACCTCGACCCCGACGCCGAACCGGCCGGTACGGTCCGCGTCGGCGGGTTCGCCACCGGCATCCGGGTGTCGCTGCTGCCCATCGTCGCCGACCTGGCGGTGCGTTACCCGGACGTCGAGGTCGTCATCAGCGAGTACGAACCGATCGAGGCGTTCGCGCTGCTGATCGCCGACGATCTCGATCTCGCACTGACCTACGACTACAACCTCGCGCCGGCCTCGCCGGGCGCGGCCCTGGACGCGGTGCCGCTGTGGTCGATCGAGTGGGGGCTGGGGGTGCAGTCGGGAACGGATGCCGACACTGTGCTGACGGCGTTCGCCGACGCCACCTGGATCGTCAACTCACGCAATACCGCCGACGAGACCGCGGTCCGCACCCTCGCATCGCTGGCCGGTTTCACCCCGACGATCGCACACCAGATCGACAGCCTCGATCTGGTCGAGGACCTCATTGCGGCGGGGTTCGGAGTGGGTCTGCTCCCCCTGGGCAGGCCCACCCGTGCCGGGGTGACCGTGCTGGATCTGCAGAACCCTGCCGTCACCCTGACGGCCTACGCGGTGACCCGGCGGGGGCGCTCGGCGTGGTCCCCGCTGCGCGCCATCCTCGACCGGATGCGCCCGCCGTCCGGCGACCTGTTGCGCCCGCGGTGGCCACGCCCCGAGGCCGGCCGGTGAGCCCGCGCGGCCTGGTTTGCCTCCCCAGACCCCGGGGAACACAGGCCTCATGTTGATCCGACGTGTAGCGCGCCCGATGCTGTCAGCAGTGTTCATCTCGCGTGGGGTCGAGGCGCTGCGAAGCCCGAAACCCGCCACCGACGCCACCCGCCAGACCCTCGAGGGCCTGAGCAAGCTGCCCGACCCGGTCGGCACCAATGTGCCGTCGAACGCTGAGACCGTCGCAAAGGTGACCGCCGCCGTGCAGATCGGCGGCGGCCTGCTGCTGGCGACCGGACGCCTCCCCCGGGTGGCCTCGGCGGCGCTGGCACTCAGCGTGGTACCGAGTTCGCTTGGCGGACATGCTTTTTGGAACGAGAACGACCCGCAGCGAAAGACCGACGAGCGGCGCGCCTTCATCACCGACGTCAGCCTGATCGGCGGTCTGATCATCGCCGCGGTGGACACCGAGGGCAAACCCTCGCTGGGCTGGCGTGGTCGCCGCGCCGCGCGCAAGGTCTCCGAGGCCGTGA
The DNA here is from genome assembly GCF_054786995.1 of Mycobacterium sp. ZZG. Lineage (NCBI taxonomy): Bacteria > Bacillati > Actinomycetota > Actinomycetes > Mycobacteriales > Mycobacteriaceae > Mycobacterium > Mycobacterium sp. ZZG. Next base: position 74,930 of record NZ_JBTBFV010000022.1, on the reverse strand, counting down.
CGGCGGCTCTGCCTGCGGGCGCCGCGGCAGGGGGTTCCCTGACCGACAGCCCGCTCGCGGACAAGGTCGGGCACGGCCTGCACGTGGGCGCCGAGCGCGGCCGCGAGCTGGCACACGTCGCCCGGGAGCGCGGCGGGGAGCTGGCGCATGTCGCCCGCGAGCGCGGCGGCGAGCTCGCCGAGGTGGCCCGCGAACGGGCGCCGGAACTTGCTGAGGTGGCTCGCGAGCGCGCCGCGGAGTTGGCCGAGGTGGCCCGTGGGCGGGGCACCGAGTTGGCCGAGGTCGCCCGCGAGCGCGCTCCTGAGCTCGCCGACCTGGCCCGCGAACGCGCCGAATTGGCCCGCCAGCGGGCGGCGGTGCTTGCCGATACCGCCAACGTCGAGGTCAAGAAGCAGAAGCGCCGGCTGCGCTGAGCTCCGGGCCGCGGCGCCTCAGCCGCGGGGCGCGTAGCTGTAGTCGATCTTGTCGCCGTCCACCGCGGTGACCGTCAGGATGAACGCCGCGCGCTCGGGGCCGTCGGTCACCGCGCAGTCGACGGTGTTTCCCGGTCGGCCCTCCAGGTCGCCGGTGCACGTCGCCGACTCGGGACGCCGTTTCAGGTGCCGCGCGAGTTCGTCGAGAAGCGAGGTCTCGACCTCCGCCTTCGTCAGCATCGGCACCAGGTCGAAGTTCATCATCAGGCCGTCGACGCTGGTCACCTCCGCGGTCCTGCGCAGGATGGCGCCGGCGACTGTGACATCGCAGTGGGTCACCTCGCCCACGTGGCCGTGTAGGCCCGTCTCACACCTGACCTGCGAAGCGGGCGGCCCGCCGCCGTCGTCCACCAGGCGGGCCACCGCGCGTTGCACCTGCTCGACGGACAGCGCCGGAATCAGCTCGTAGTCGATGGTCTCGCCGTCGACCGCGGTCACGGTGACGATCGGCTCGAAACTGTTGGTGGGACTGACGATGACCTCGCAGCGCGCCGTCTGTCCGACCTCGCCGACCAGTGGATCCTTGCACGTCACCGATTGTGGCTGTTCCCCCGCTTCGCCCAGCCGCGCCCAGATGTCGGCCTGCAGATCGTCGGTGGCCACCGCGGGCAGGCCGGACGCTGCCTCGACGTTGCAGCCCGCCAGCGCGGCCGCGGCCGCCGCCGCGACGGCGAGCCGACCGGTGGCCTTCCTCATGGGTCAATGGTGGTTGACTGCCAGGGTGCCCCGCAACCGAACGCTGGCCCGCCGTCTGCACGACCGCGCCGAACCCGTGCACGCCGTCACCTATTTCGCGCCGGAGTGCCGCGCCGCGCTCGACGGCCTCGGCTACCGCGGCTTCTGGATGGGCTACTTCGCCGCCCGCTCGGCCCCGCTCGGCGCGGTACCGGCCGCCGTGGTCACCGCCGCGTTCTACAACTTCGCCCCGGAGCGGGTCGCCAAGGCCCTGCCCGCGGCCTGGGACATCGCCTCTCCGGCCCTCGCGCTGACGGCGCGCCGGGAGGCGGCGGTGGCGGCGCTGCGCCGCAGCGGGGTGACCGACGACGCGGCGGCCACGGTCGCCGATCTGACCGCGAAGGCGCTGGCCGGCGCCAACGTCGGCGGTCGCCCCCTGTTCGCCGCCAACGCGGCGCTGGACTGGCCCGCCGAACCTGTGGCCAGGCTGTGGCACGCGAGCACCCTGCTGCGCGAACACCGCGGTGACGGACACGTCGCCGTGCTGACCGCAGAGGGGGTGTCCGGGCGTGAATGCAACGTCCTGCACGCCGCGGCCGGCGGGGTCCCCGAGGAGATGATCAAGCGCGCCCGCGACTACGACGAGGAGCAGTGGGCCCGGCACCGTGGCGCGCTGCAGCAGCGGGGACTGCTCGACGGGGATGGCGCGCTGACAGCGGCCGGACGCGAGTTCAAGCAGCACATCGAGGACCGCACCGATGCGCTGGCGCTGTCCGTGCTGGACGGCCTCGAGGACGGCGAGGTCGAGGCGCTGTTCCGCACGCTGACGCCGATCGCCCGCGCGGTGGTCGACGCCGGCGACATCCCGGAGGGGACACCGATGGGACTGAGCCGCGCCGACCTCGACGACGACCGCGCGCACCTGTGCTGACGGGTCAGCGCGGCGCGTACATTATGAGGCCGACGCCGGCCAGGCACACCGCGGCTCCGGTGATGTCCCACCGGTCGGGCCGGAAACCGTCGACGACCATGCCCCAGATCAGCGAGCCCGCGACGAACACGCCGCCGTAGGCGGCCAGCACCCGGCCGAAGTTCGCGTCGGGTTGGAACGCCGCTACGAACCCGTAGGCGCCCAGGGCCAGCACGCCGGCCCCGACCCACAGCAGGCCGCGGTGTTCCCGGACGCCCTGCCAGACCAGCCACGCGCCGCCGATCTCGAGGACGGCGGCAAGGACGAACAGCAGCACCGATTTGACGACCACGCCCCACAGCGTGCCATCAGTGGTGCGCGCTGGTCGTGGTGGTGTGGCACGCGTCCGGCGGGGTGCCGACGACGTCGAGGGCCGGGTTGCGGTCGAAGAAGCCGAACGGCTTGAGCCAGAACGAGACGACGTCGACGGGCATCACCGGCCAGTCCTCGGGACGGGTGATGTGATGGATGCCGAAGACGTACCACAGCACCACGTCGGTGTTCTCGATGGACCGGTCGGCCGCAGTCCACCGCGCCAGGCCGGTGTCACGCACCGATTGGTTGACGAATTGTCCTGCGGGCCAACGCTCCTCGGGATGGTTGGGCGTAACCCACAAGGTGTGGGCGATCACGCTCGCGCGTTCGAGTACGGGCGTGCCTGCGGCGAACATGGCCGGGATCGCCCCGGTGGGCACCAGCTTGTACGCCGGGTGGGCTCCCAGCCGGGTCACGACGTTGGGGTTGACCACCTTCCACGCGCGCTGCGTGGCGAACTCGACGTCCTGCTTGCCCTCGCTCTCGGTGCGCAGCGGGGTGTTGCGCACCACCAGCGACAGACCATGCGGATTGTCCGGCGACACGGGTTCTGCGCACGACTCCGTCATCACCACCGTGTTGTCGGGTCCGTCGATGTCCAGATCCAGCCGCGCGACCAGAAAGTGCTGGTGGAACGGAGCGTAAGTTCGTTCGTCGACCAGGGTGCCGTTGGGATTGGGCGCGCCGCGCGGCAGCGGGGTGGTCACCATGATGCCGGTCGCGCGCACCTCGCACTCGATGTTGCCGTCCTGATAGAGCCGCCAGTACACCAGGTACTCGTAATTCGCGACGGTGACGTGGAATGAGATCGTCAGCCGGCGCATCCGGCGCACCTCCGCGCCGATCTCGGGGTCGACGTGCTTCCACAGCACGGCGTTGTCTTCTTCGTGGATGCAGATGGCGTTGGTGATGGTGTAGGGCTCGCCGCGGCTGTTGTGCAGCACCGCGTCGAGGTAGCGGATCTCGCCGAGGCAGTCGCAACCGAGCTCCAGCGAGGTGGTCATGAATCCCAGGCCCCATTCGCCGATGTCGAATGCGGTGCGCCGGTAATGATCCGGTGACGGGTCGCGGTAGGGCACGATCATCTCCGCGAACGACATCCGGTGCGCGATCGACCGGTCGCGGTCCCCGTCGCGGTAACGCACGGTGTGCAGCGTCATGCCCTCGCGGTGGTTGAAGCCCACCCGCAACGACCAGTTCTGCCACCGCAGCAAATTGCCCTCCAGCGTGAACGACGGCCCGTCGGGCTGGGTGATGTGCAGCGGTGCCACCCGCTCGCGGGTCGAGGCAGCAAGGATGCGCTCAGGTATGTGGGCGGGCACGTACTCACCCATCACGTCGGGCGTCGGCTCCCCCGTGCCGTCTGCAGCGCCCGCGTCTGCTGCGAACGGTCCGACATCTTCGACCCGCAGCAGTTCCATCGCGTTCACATCGACGACGCAGTGCAGCCCGCTGACCAGCCTGGCATATGGATTGGCCCCGGGCGCTGCCTTGACCCAGCTGTCGGACCAGCCCAGGCGCCGGTCACGGAATTCCGGGGGCGCCACCGCGTCGCCGTAGGTCCAGGTGTCGAAGAACACCAGCTCCATGTCGGTGATGCCGCGCCGGCGCAGTGCCTCCACCACGTCGGGGTGGGCGCGCAGGAGCCGATCGCATTCGACGAACTCGTCGACGGTGAAGTTGGCCTGCACGCCGGGAATGTGTTCGAACGTCTCGACGCGGTGGTCAGACAGCGACACCATGCTGCGGTAGGTGGCGTTGTCGGTGCGGTGGAAGCAGATCACCTCGGTGCGGCGCGGCGGCCGCGGGCCGCCGGCGTCGAATTCGGCGATCTCCGCTTTCCCCGGTTGGGCCAGATCGATGGACGCGATGCGCCAGTCCTCGGGCCGCACTCCACGGTCACGGCGCAGAATCGCGGCGATCGTGGCGAACTCGTCCGCATTCAGCGGGTCGAGGGGATGGCGCACGTGCCCACGCAACCACATCCCCGACCACAGGGTGCGGCGATTACGGCAAGTCGCCCCGGTTTTCAGCGCGCGGCGAGGAAGAAGTGCTCCCACGCCGTTCGCCGCTCGGCGTGCGGGTCCAGTTCAACGCGCCGGCGCCGGTCGAGCACCAGGACCGCACGCTCGTCGCGGTGGTAGCGCGGCCAGTCGTCGCCGGGCACACCGCGTTCGGCGAATCCCAGCCACCGCCGCTGCATGTCGTCTGACACCTTCGCCGCCGCACGCGAGTCCAGGCCCGCGGCGAGCAGCTTGCCGAACCGGGACCGGTACACGTCGAACACCGCGAGTAGCTCGGTGGCGTGGGTGGCGCCCATCCCGGACCAGCGCAGCGCGCGGGTGGCGTAGTCGTAGCGGTAGACGTGCGTCGGCGCGTGCGCCGAGTGCGCGTGGGCGATCTGCCACACCGCCGAGCCGAAGATGAAGTCGCCACCGAAGCGGACACAGGCCTCAGACGCCGGATACTCGGGGTAGGCGGCCAGGATGCGTTCTCGCGCATCGGGTTCGACGTGCGCCAGCAGCCGCTCGATGGCCGGCTGGTTGGTCGGCAGCAGTTTCAGGAAGCGGGTGAACAGCCGCCCCTCGTCGGCGTTGGTGCCGACGATCAGCGGTACCCGGTGCGCGCTGCCGTCGCGCATGGCCACGACGGGATCCTCGGGCAGGTACTCCGTGCCGTACGTCGGCCCGATGGCGAACGCTCCGAGCATGTCGCGCTGCCCTTCGACGACGAGCCGCTCCAGCGCGTCGACGAGTTCGGCCGGCCGAGCGCGCATCAGCGCCTGGACCGCCTCGCCGGTGGTTGCCCCGAACTGGCGGGCGAACCGCGCCGCGTAGTCCTCGGCGATCTCGGCGCTGCTGATCATCCCGCTGGCCGGACTCTGCGAAATAGCTTGGGCGAACAAGCCTTCGGCCGCGGGAGTGGCCATCAGCGTCGCCACCGCGTGCGCGCCGGCGCTCTCTCCGAAGATCGTCACGTTGCCCGGATCGCCGCCGAACGCCGCGACGTTGTCGCGCACCCATCGCAGCGCCATCACGAGGTCACGCAGGAACAGGTTGTCGTCGATCGTGACCTCCGGGGTCGACAGCGACGACAGCTCCAGACACCCGAGCGCACCGAGCCGGTAGTTGACCGAAATGTAGACGCATCCCTTGCGCGCCAGGGACGCTCCGTCGTAGATCGGCGTCGCCGAACTGCCCAGCATGTATCCGCCGCCGTGGATGAACACCATCACGGGCAGTCCCGCGCCGGCCTCGGCACGTTTCGGGGCGACCACGTTCAGTGTCAGGCAGTCCTCGCTCATCGGCTGGTATCGGCCGGGGGCCAGGAGGGTGTACATGCGCTGCTGGGGCGCGCAGGAGCCGAATCCGTGGCAGTACCGCACCCCAGGCCAGGGCTGCACCGGCCGGGGCGCCCGGTACCGCAGCGGGCCCACCGGGGGCCGGGCGTAGGGAATCGAGCGCCACCGGTTCACACCGTCGCGCGTAAAACCCTCGACGGTGCCCGACGCAGTCTTCACCCGAACGGTGTGCTCGTGCATTCTCACGACGGTAGCGAACTCTTCCGCGGCCCGCCTCGCACTAGATGCCGTGTCGGGTCGCTAGCCTGGCCGGATGCGTATAGCTGCCCTGATCGCGATGAGCGTCCTGGCGGCGGGCTGCTCACAGTCGGTCGGCGGGGAGGCCGAACCGTCGCGGGCCGGGGAGGCGGCGCCGCCCGCCACCACCTCGGCAGCCCCGCCGGTAGCGCCGCCGCCGAACCGTTCCGGCGCGCCGACGGCGGCCGCGTCGATCGATCAGGTCATCGGCTGGATCGAGGCGGGCCCGGCCGCGGACCCGGCAGGCTTCCACGTCGCGTTCCGTGACGGTGTGACCACCCGTTTGGGCGACGACATCGCCTTCACCGCGCCGTCCGGGGCGCCGCACTCCGACACCCAGTGCGTCGCCGGCCCCGCGGGCCCGATGACGTGCCTGCTCGACCTCACGTCGCCTCCACCGCGGCCGGCACAGGCCGAGGGCAGGTGGAAACCGGGGTGGGTGGAATTCACGGGGACCGACCTGACGGTCGGCGCACTGCGCGGCGACCCGGGCCCGTTCCTCAACGGTTCCGGTGCGCAACTGCCCGTCGGCCAGTCGCTGACCATCGGTGACAACCGCTGCCGCAGCGACGCGTCGGGGCTGTTCTGCGTCAACTACGCGCACCGCGCGGCGGTCCGGCTCGCCGCCGACGGCGTGGTCGCGTTCGGGTGCCTGGCCGAGGTCACCCCGCCGGAGGGGTCGGCGAGGTCGTACCGCTGCTGAACCCGGGTCATCCCGCGTCCTGACGGGCTCTCTCCCTGGCCCGGGCCGGGTAGGCCTGCGTCATCCCGACTGCGCCGATGATGACCACCACCGGGATGACGGCCTTGGTGAGGTGGACGGTCGACGGCGCCGTCGCGGCCAGGAAACCCAGCACCGCGATCAGCGCGAACACCAGCGCCCACATCAGCGTCAGCACCTGGTTGGTGCGCCGGAAGGCGAGCGCCTCCCGGTTCCCGCGGGCCGCCCCGGCCGGGGCGTACTGCGCGGTGAACGGCTCGAAGGCCAGCGAGATCAGCGCCATGGCCGCGAGCACCCCGCTGGAGAGCGTCGTCGCGTAGGTGTCCATCCAGTCGCGGTCCGCGGCGCCGAGGACCAACCCGGCGATGGTCACACCGGCGAAGAACACCACGGTGACCACGTCGAGCAACCTCAGGCCGGCGAACCCGGCCGACATCCCCATGATCAGCGTCGCGATCACCGCGCAGACCGCGCCGAACATCCAGGTGCTCGGCCCGTCGGCGACCACCCAGTAGATGATCCACGGGACAAAGCCGATGAAGGGGCTGCGCTCGAACCAATCGTCCACCCGGTCAGCTTCGCCTACATCGTCACGTCCGGCGACGCTTCGCCCAGGAAGCACAGCGCGGGCCGGCTCAGTTGAGCCGGAACGTCCCGGTGACCAGTGTCGGAGTCACGGCGACACCGTTGATGGTGGCGCGGGGGGCGCCGTCGGACCCGAACTCGATCGGGCCGGCAGGTGACAGGTTCCGCGTGTTGCGGACCTTGTCACGGACGTCGAAGTCGCTGAGCTCGTCGAGGTTGAACGGGTCGAAATTGCGGTCGCCCTGGGCGAACCCGCTGAACTGCACTCCGGTGGCAGAGCCGTCGGGACGCACCACCCACGAGGCACGCACCCCGTCCGAATCCGCGGTGTACATACCCGCCACCCCGGAGACGGATGCGGCGGTGAAGGCGTACTCGACGCCGTTCATCGTGACCTCGCCCGTGACATCGTCGCCGTGGTACTCGGCGACGAGCGTGTCCCGGAACCGGGACTTCAGGTCGATGCCGCCGTCGGACTGGTCGCCGAAGAACCATGCCTCGTCGTCGACGCCGTTGCATGCGTAGGCCGCGACGGACGGGCCGTCGACGCTGATTCCGATCGTCATGGTCTTGCCGTCGGCGGCGGCCATGTCGGCCATATAACGCGCGGACGCGGGAAACGGTGCGGCGGGCGGGGATTCGGCGGTCTGCGCGGTCGGCGCCGGCGCCGACGGCGACGCGGTCTGGGTGGTCGAACCGTTGGTGCAGGCGGTGGTCAGCGCCACCAGGGCACCGATCCCGACCAGCACGGGGCGGAGGCGATTTCTCATGCGCTCAGCATTGTCGGCGGCAGCGGGCGGTGCTTGGAGATTCGGTGGAGATTGCGTGGAGATGTGCGCGCTCAGGCAGCCAGAAAGGCCTCGACCTGCGCGCAGAACACCCGCCATGCCGGCTCGGTACCGGTGAGGAGGTGGTTGTTGCTCGCGAGCGCAACCAGGCCGGCTCCCGGGATCAGCGCAGCCAGCTCCTCACCACAACGCATCGGCACGCGGTGGTCGTCACGGGAGTGCAGCACCAGCGTCGGGCAGCGGATGCGGCCGCACTGTTCGCGGACGTCGATGCGGCCGAACTCCTCCAGGAACCGCACCGCGTTGGACGGCGAGGTGGTGCGCCGCGCAAGCTGGTCGAACGCCTCCCAGTCCGCACGGCTGCCGTCCGGCAGGAACTGGGTGGCGAAAACCTGCCGGAAGGCCGGGTCATCGCGCCCCCACCCGACCCTGGCGAGGTCGAGATCGAGTGCGGCTGCCCGCTTTTCGTCGTCGGAATGCGCCCTTACCCCGCGACCGGTGGCGTACGCCCCGCACAGCACCAAGTGGGTGACCCGATCGGGGTGACGGGCGGCGTAGGCCACCGCGACAGCGCCACCTTGGGACACGCCGAGCAGCGGGAACCGATCCAGGCCGACGGCCTCGACCACGGACTCCAGGTCGGTCACCCAGTCGGCGAACGTGAACCCGCCGACGTCCCAGTCCGACAGGCCACATCCGCGTTCGTCGTAGCGGATGAATCGGTGCCGCGCGGACAGGTCGCGCACCCAGTGCCGCCACACCGGGCTCTCGATGTCGTAGCCGAGGTGCGTCATCCAGTTCGCCGCTCGGACCAGCGGCGGCCCCTCGCCCGAGACGGCGTAGGCCAGCCGCGCACCGTCGGCGGCCCTGGTGAAGGCGATGTGCTGCTGCGGCGGCTCGGACTCGGGCTCGGCGGGAGCCGCGACAGGATCAGCCGCAGCGTGCAGGTTGCCGACGAACTGATAACCGCGCCCGCGGATGGTGCGAATGTAGCGTTGCGACTCGCCGTCGTCGCCGAGTGCGCGCCGAGCTGCTTTGATGCGGCTGGTCAGAGCCGCCTCGCCGACGAAGCGGCCGCCCCAGACGGTGTCGAAGAGCTCGTTCTTGGTGACGAAACGCTGGTGATTGCTGACCAGGTGGGTCAGCACGTCGAATACCTGGGGCTCGACCCGGATCACCCGGTCGCCGCACCGGAGTTCGTAGCGGCCCGCATCGAGAACGAAATCGTCCCATCGCCACACTCGCAGCGACGGGGGAAGCGCGGAATCTGCGCTGGTCACGCGATAAGAGTAGCGGCGACAGCACCTGCTCGCCGGGCCTCGCTCAGCGCCAGCCGTCGGCTTCCCGCGCCGCCCGCATCACCGCGTCACACAGCTCCTTCAGTTCTGCGGGGTCGGCGCCCTCGTCGAGCGCGATCGCCATGTCCTCGGCCGCACACCGCACCTGATACACCCGGTCGGACAACTCGGAGGCCTCCTCGGCGGACAGCACCACCGCATCAGGTGGAACCGACGTGCCCTTGACCATGGCGCGCTGCTCGTAGGCCCGCTGCCGGCAGGACTGTCTGCAGTATTGACGGCGGCGCCCGAGCCCGGCGTCGGCGACTTCCCGCCCACACCACCGACAGCTCTGCGGACGCCTGCGGGTGCTGGTCTGGGGGCTCAGCGACGTCATGCGCCAGACTGTAGACGGGCCTGCCCCGGAATCCCGGTATCATCGACGGTCGAGTCGGGAACTCTGTGAGGCGTATCTGCGTTGAAAAGAGGTCCTTGGTTCGCCTCCGGCGAAGTCCGGACCCAATCGCTACAGAGGAGTTGACGATGGCTGATCGTGTCTTGAGGGGCAGCCGCCTCGGAGCCGTGAGCTACGAGACGGACCGCAACCACGACTTGGCGCCACGTCAGGTCGCCCGTTACCGCACCGACAACGGCGAGGAGTTCGACGTCCCGTTCGCCGACGACGCCGAGATTCCCGGCACCTGGCTGTGCCGCAACGGCCTCGAGGGCACCCTGATCGAGGGTGACGTTCCGGAGCCGAAGAAGGTCAAGCCTCCCCGCACCCACTGGGACATGCTGCTGGAGCGCCGTTCGATCGAGGAACTCGAGGAACTGCTCAAGGAGCGCCTCGAGATCGTCAAGACCCGCCGCCGCGGGAACTGAGAACCGCGGGCCCGCTTCAGCGGGCCACGCCGCGCGCCCGGTCCAGCCGGGCGCGCAGGCCCCACTGTGCGACCTTGAAGATCGCCTCCCGGATCGTCGATCCGTCCATCTTCGACACCCCGTGCTCACGTTCGGTGAACGTGATCGGCACCTCGACGACGGTGAAACCGGCGTTGATCGACCGCCACGTCAGGTCGACCTGGAACCCGTACCCCTTGGTGTCGACCGCACCGAGATCGATCTTCTCCAACACCTCGCGGCGGTACGCCCGGTAGCCGGCGGTGATGTCGTGGATGTCCACCCCGAGCAGGATGCGCGAGTAGCCGTTGGCGGTGCGCGACAGCACCAGCCGTCGCCGGGGCCAGTTGACCACCTCGCCACCGTCGACGTAGCGCGAGCCGATCACGACGTCGGCGCCCGCGTCGACGGCGCGCAGCAGCCGGTCGAGCTGCTCCGGAGGATGACTACCGTCGGCGTCCATCTCGACGAGCACGGTGTACTGCCGGCCCAACCCCCACGCGAAGCCGGCCAGGTACGCCGCGCCCAGGCCTTCCTTGGCGGTGCGGTGCAGGACATGGACCCTGTCGGGGTCTGCGACGGCCAGCTCGTCGGCCAGCTGACCCGTGCCGTCGGGGCTGTCGTCATCGACGATCAGCACGTGCACGTCCGGCTGCGCCTCATGGACACGCCTGACGATCAACGGGAGGTTCTGCCGCTCGTTGTACGTCGGGATGATGACCAGGGTGCGGCGCGTGGGACGCACACCGGTTGCGGAGCCGTCGCTCATGCCACCGGGGACGCTCATGGGGCTCCTTTGTCGTCGTCGGTGGTCGATCGCCGACCCCTGAATCTTGCGGGCACGAATGAACCATTGTGCAGCATCGCCCCGAGAAGACCCGCAACGCCGAGGGCGACCAGCACCCCTTCGAGGTAAGGGCCGAACCGGGTCGCGGGCGTCAGCGAGGTCTTCAACCGGATCTGCCGGTCCAGATAGGCCGGTTCGAACCACCCGGTGCGGGCAATCTCGCGGCCGTCGGGCGTGATCACCGCGCTGATGCCGGTGGTGCCTGCGACGACGACGAAGCGGTCGTGCTCGACGGCGCGCAGCCGGCCGAAGGCCAGCTGCTGTTCGCTCATCGCCTCGTTGAACGTCGCATTGTTGCTCGGCACGGCCAAGAACTGGGCGCCGGCGCGCACCGATTCGCGGGCCGCACGGTCGAAGATGACCTCCCAGCAGGTGGTGATGCCCACCAACATGCCCGCGGCATGGACCACGCCGTCACCGTCACCGGGAATGAAGTAGCCGGCGCGGTCAGCGTACGACGACAGCTTCCGGAAGAAGTCGCGCCACGGCAGGTACTCGCCGAAGGGCTGCACGATCCGCTTGTCGTGACGGTCGGCCGGACCGGTCCCGGGATTCCACACGATCACGGTGTTGGTCGACGCCGGATCGGCGCGGCTGCGACCGGGTGCGGCCACCACCCCACCGACCAGGATCGGTGCACCGATGGCGTCGGCGGCCTTCGAGATCTCTTGTGCAGCATCGGGATTGGCGAGCGGGTCGATGTCGGAGGAATTCTCCGGCCAGATCACCAGCATCGGGCGGGCGGCCTTGCCGCCCCGGACGTCGTCGGCCAACCGCAGAGTCTCGCTCACGTGGTTGTCCAGCACGGCCCGGCGCTGGGCGTTGAAGTCCAGCCCGAGCCGCGGCACGTTTCCCTGCACGGCCGCGACGGTGACCAGCGGTTCGTCGGCGACCCCGAGACCGGCCTTGCGCACGTTCGGCCAGGCCAGCGTCGCGGCGAGCAGCACCGCGGTGATACACAGCCCGGGCAGCACCACCGCAGGCGGCGTGGCCGCGCGGGCCCGCGTGTCCCGCCGCCACCAGGCGACGACCTCCAGGATCAGCGCGGCCAGGCTGAAAGAGACCAGAACGACGGCGAAGGACACCAGCGGGGCGCCACCGACGTAGGCCAGCGGCAGCAGCGGGCTCTCGGTCTGCGAAAAGCCGACCACCCCCCAGGGAAATCCGCCGAACGGCACCGTGGACTTCAGCCATTCCTGCGCCGACCAGAGCCCGGCGAACCACAGCGGCCAACCCGGCAGCTTCCTGACAACCACCGCCAGGAGTCCGAACAGCGCGGGGAACAGCGCCTCGGCGGCACTGAGCGCCACCCAGGGCAGCGCCCCGACCAGCCCGCTGATCCACGGGAGCAGCGGCAGGTAGAACGCGAGCCCGAACAACAGGCCGTACCCCGCACCACCGGCGACCGTGGTGGACCTCCGCGTCAGCACCCAGCCCAGCAGCGCGAACCCCGGGATCGCCGCGTACCACCAGCCGAAAGGCGGGAAGCTCACACACAGCAGCAGACCGGCGCCGATCGTCACGGCCAGCACGTGCCAGCGGTCGGCGACCGCGCGCCCGAACCGCGAGAGAACGTCAGCCATGAAGAACGCGCCCCCGGTGCACTGTCTGCCGGCACCGCGGGAGGTCGCCGTCCAGCCTGGGCAGCACCGGCACCCGGGAGCGCGGGTCGGTAGACCAACGCTGCACCGCGTCGGCGGGTGCGCTGACGTCGAACTCCTCGGCATCCCAGACCGCGTAGGTGGCGGGGGCACCCGGGACCAGCGTGCCGGTGACGCCGTCGCGGACGCCGCCGGCGCGCCAGGCGCCGCGGGTTGCCGCCGCGAACGCGGCGCGCGCCGAGACAGCGCTTCCGGGAGTATGGTGGGTGGTCGCGGCCCGGACCGTCGCCCACGGGTTCATGTCCGTGACCGGGGTGTCGGACCCGAACGCCAAAGGCACACCCCGGGACGCCAGCACCGCGAAATTGTTCAGTCCCGCGGCCCGCTTCTCCCCGAGGCGGCGGGCGTACATGCCGTCCGTGCCGCCCCATAACGCATCGAAATTCGGTTGCATGCTCGCGATCACGCCCCAGCTGCCGAGCTTGCCGGCTTGCTCTTCGGTGACCATCTCCAGGTGTTCCAGCCGGTGCCCGCAGCGCGCCACCGCCGCGACGCCGAACCGTTCGACGACGGCCTCCAGCGCGGTGGTGACAGCAGTGACGGCGGCGTCGCCGATGACATGGAAACCCGCGGTGATGCCGGCTTCGGTGCAGGCGGTCAGGTGCGCGGTGACGGCGTCGGCGTCGAGGTAGCTGTTACCGGTGGGCGCCGGGCAGTCGGCGGGCACGTCGGCGTACGGCTCATGCAGCCACGCGGTCCGCGAACCGAGCGCGCCGTCGACGAAGAGGTCACCGGCCAGGCCGCGCGCCTCGGTGGACGCCAACAGTTCGCGCGCTCGTTCGGCATCGGCAACCGGTTCGCCCCAGTAGCCGACGATCTCGACGCCGTGCCGGTGGGCGCGCAGCTCCCGCCAGTCGTCGAGGCCGCCGATCTGCGGGCCGGCGCACTCGTGCACGGCGGCGATGCCCGACGCGGCTGCGGCGTCGAGGGCGGCCTGCCTGGCGTCGCGGCGCTGCGCTGCGGTCAGCTGTTCGCGGGCGGCACGGCGGACGGTGTGGTGGGCGTCGGCGGTCAGTGGGACGCCGTCGGCGACACCGGCGGTCCGGCGCAGGTGGGTCGAGGCCACCGCCGAGTGCACGTCAACGCGGGCGAGGTAGGCCGGCCGTTGCCCAACCGCGGCGTCGACGTCCGCGGTGCCCGGTGCGGTGCGCTCCGGCCAGCGCGATTCGTCCCAGCCCTGTCCCCACACGACCCCGTCGGGATGGCTTCGGGCGTAGTCGGCGAGCAGGTCCAGACAGTGCCGCAGCGACGCCGCACCGCGCAGGTCCAGGCCGCTCAGGGCGAGACCGGTCGCGGTGGTGTGAACGTGGCTGTCGACGAAGGCGGGTGCGACGAATCCACCGTCGAGGTCGACGACCCTCGCGTCGGGGAACTGGGTGCGCCCTACGTCGTCGCTGCCCAACCAGGCGACGATGCCGTCCCGGACCGCCATCGCGGTCGCGTCGGGCATGGTCGGGCTGTGCACACGACCGTTGAGCAGAAGCGTGGTGGTCACTCGGGCAGTCGGGGCCGCTCGGGCCGCACCTCGACGTCGTCGATGACCTCGACCACTTCACCGTCGATGTAGTCGCCACGCCCGGCGCGGCCCGCGGCGGCCGACCCGACGGTGCTCACACCGACGATCAGCGGGGCGCGGCGCGCGGCCATCGCGGTGACGACAGGTCGGGCTGCGGCGCGGGTCGGCGGAAGCAGCAGCAGCGCGCCGAGGACGGAACTGGCCATGCCGGGAATCACGACGAGCACGGTACCGAGCGCCACCAACAGACTGTCGGTGACCGCCCCTTGCGCGTCGGCCAGCGTGAGTCCGGACCGCAACCGGCGTAGTTGACGGCGCAGCTGCGAACCGGCCAGGACCAGGCCGAGCAGGAATGTGCCTGCGAACAGCAGCACGGTCCAGCCGAAACCGATCGTCGAGGTCAGCGCCACCAAAACCGCCAACTCGAGCACCGCGTAGACCAGGAACAGCCGCATCACCATAGTGTGCCAACGCGCGGGCGCCGCCGCGGGTTCCAGGTCGGTTTTCCGGCAGGAGTCGGGTCTCGGTCAGGAAAGGCGCACGGTCAAGGCGCGGCCTCGACCTCGATCGCGGCGTGCACCTTGTCGACACCTCCGCGCAGAATCGCCTGCGGGACCCACCACCACGCGTGCCACCAGTACCGGCGCGTCACCATGTCGAACACCCGCCGGGTCTCGGACTTCGGCAGATTGCGGGCCACGGCCTCCACGGGTTCGCCCTTCGATTTGCCGAGCACGCCGCACTTCTGGATGGTGACCCGCGGTGTGTTGTTGATCCGCTTGGTCTTCCACGAGCCGTCGTCGGTGCTGATGAGCAGCTTGTCACCGTGCGGCACGCCCCACACCGGGGTGGGCTTGGGCCGACCGTCCTTGGTGAAGGTGGTCAGCAACAGGTACTTCTCGCGGTAGACGTCCTTGAACGTCGGAGCTGCCATGAGCCCTCTAATTGACCGGTCGCAGCTCGATCGAAACGTTCTTCTCCATGCCGCCGCGCAGCTTGGAGAAGAAGTTGAACGTCTTTCCGAGCAACCCGTAGCGTTTGCCGAGCGCGTCGTAGGTCGCGCCGTTGGCGGACTTGTCGAGGATCCTCGCCGTCGCCTCGACCGCGTCGCCCTTGGGCTTGCCCGCGCGGTCACACGGCGCGATGGTCACCCGGGCGGTATTCCGGATCCGCTTGACCTTCCACGACTGCTCCTGCGTGATCGCGATCAGTCCGTCGCCGGCCGGGGCCGCCCAGATGGCCGTCGGCTTGGGCCTGCCGTCCTTGGTGAAGGTGGTCAGCAGGATGTACTCGGACTTGGCGACATCAGCGAAGGTGGCGGTCATGCTGCCAATGTAACGGCACGCCGCTAGGTGATGTCTGCCGCGATTACGCGGCGTCGAAGGTGATGAGGTCGATGGTGAGTTTGCCTTCGAGGAGGCTGAGGCGGCGGCGGACCGGTGGGCCGGGGAGTTGGGGTGGGCTGGATCGGTAGATCGCTGCGGTGGGGGTGGTGAATTCGGCGGTGTGCTCCCCGTCGGTGTCGGTGGTGTTGACCTGCCAGCCGGGGGCTTCTTTGGCGTAATTGCAGGCCTCGCACATCCCGAGCCCGTTGCGTGCGCTGGTCGGCCCGCCGGCCCGATCGGGTATGGCGTGGTCGTGGTGGCGGATCACGGCGTTGCAGTACGGGGTCCGGCAGGTGCGGTCGCGGCGCTCGAGCAGCTGCGCCAACCCTTTCGGGAAGATCCGGGCGGCCGATTCCATCGCCACCAACTGCCCACTGTCGGGATGGCGGTAGAGCCGGCGCAGGGTGGCTTTGGGTTGGGCATCAGCAACCGCATCCCCGGTCAGGGCCCGGCAGAACCCGGCCGGGACCGGACCGTACCCGTCCAGCCAGCCCAGCTCGTCGTCATCACCGGCCAGCGTGGTATCGGCCATCACCAGATTCAACGCGATCGGCACCGGCCCGGCAGCGGGATGCCCGGTGACCCGTTCATAGATCGTCTCGGCCATCACCTGCCCGCGCGGGCGCCCGTCACCGCTGGTGTCGGCGGCCCGCTTGCACGCCGCGTACAGCCCGACCCCCTGGGCCAGCGGCAGCCGCACCGTGACATAGACCATGGTGTTGGGGGCCGGCCGACACGACACCGCACAATCCGCAGCGCTGCGGTTGATCCGTGCCACCACCGCGGCGGCGTCCAGGCGGGCGGTGATCTTTTTGGCCTCGGCCTCCACGCGCTTGTTGCCCCACCCCGTCAACCGCGACGGATCGGCACACAGTTCTTCATCGAGTTGGCGGCGATGCTGCACCGACAGGCAGGCGGACTCGCGCACGATCAGGGTGGCCCGCCATTCCGAGAGCGCCCCGCACGCCAGCGCGGCCAACGTGTAGGGCATCTCCTCGACCAGGGCCTGGGCGAACCCGAGATGCCGGCCCCCGCACACCGGGGCATCACGGCGGGCCAACGCGATCTCGGAGGCCAACCCTTTCCCGCGCCGATCGGCGCGGATCCCGGCGGCGTCCTCGGCGGCGCGGCGTTTGGCCGCCCACAACGCGGTCGCGCGGGCCTGGGCGGCGGCCGCGGCCGACTTCAATGCTTCACACCGCTCGACCACCGCCCGCAACTCAGCCTGCGACGCCCCCTCATCAACATCGAAATCGACATCGAACACACTTTCGAACATAAACCCGACGCTACAACCACCCACCGACATTGATTCCGGGTCAGCCTTCGAGGTCGCCTTCGGTCTCGAGTAGCACCTGCTTCAGCCCGTCCAGGGTGCTCTGCTCAGGCGCAGCCCACATGCCCCGCCCTGCCGCCTCCAGCAACCGCTCGGCCATGCCGTGCAGAGCCCACGGGTTGGACTCGGACATGAACTTGCGGTTCTCGTCGTCCAGTACATAACTCTGCGAGAGCTGCTCGTACATCCAGTCGGCCATCACACCCGCGGTGGCGTCGTAGCCGAACAGGTAGTCCACCGTGGCGGCCATCTCGAACGCCCCCTTGTACCCGTGGCGCCGCATGGCGTTGATCCACCGCGGGTTGACCACCCGGGCGCGGAACACGCGCGTGGTCTCCTCGGACAGCGTGCGGGTGCGCACCGCGTCGGGACGGGTGTTGTCGCCGATGTAGGCGGCCGGGTCTTTTCCGGTCAGCGCGCGCACCGTGGCCACCATGCCGCCGTGGTACTGGAAATAGTCGTCCGAGTCGGCGATGTCGTGCTCCCGGGTGTCGGTGTTCTTGGCCGCCACCGCAATTCGCTTGTACGCCCGGTTCATCTCGTCGGTGGCCGGGGCGCCGTCGAGCCCACGGCCGTAGGCGAATCCACCCCACGCGGTGTACACCGCCGCCAGATCTGCGTCGTCGCGCCAGTTGCGGCTGTCGATCAACTGCAGCAGACCCGCGCCGTAAGTGCCCGGTTTGGATCCGAAAATCCTTGTGGTGGCACGGCGTTGGTCACCGTGATCGGAGAGGTCGGCCTGGGCGTGCGCCCGCACGTAGTTGTCCTCCGCGGGTTCGTCGAGACCGGCGACGAGCTGTACCGCGTCGTCGAGCATCGACACCACGTGCGGGAACGCGTCGCGGAAGAACCCCGAGATACGCACAGTGACGTCGATGCGCGGGCGGCCCAGCTCGGCCGTCGGGATCGCCTCCAGATCGACGACCCGGCGCGACGCGTCGTCCCAGATGGGCCGCACCCCCAACAGCGCGAGTACTTCGGCGATGTCGTCGCCGGCGGTGCGCATCGCCGAAGTGCCCCACACCGACAGACCCACCGATTCCGGCCAGCGGCCGTAGTCGGTGCGGTACCGCTCCAGCAGTGAATCCGCCATGGCCACACCGGTTTCCCAGGCCAGCCGCGATGGCACCGCTTTGGGGTCCACCGAGTAGAAGTTGCGCCCGGTGGGCAGCACGTTGACCAGGCCGCGCAGTGGGGAGCCAGACGGACCCGATGCGATGAAACGGCCCTCGAGCGCGCGCAGGATCTGCTCGACCTCGCCGGCGGTCCCGGCCAGCCGGGGCACCACCTCGGTCGCGGCGAACTTCAGGATCGCCGCGACGTCCGCGTCATCGGTGAGGGTGTCGACGACGTCGGCGTCCCAGCCGCTGTCCTGCAGCGCCGCAACCAGTTCGCGGGCGCGGGCCTCGGCGGCGTCGACGGCCGTGCGTTCATCGTGTCCGTCCTCGGCCAGGCCGAGCGCCTGCCGTAGACCCGGCACCGTCTGTTCACCGCCGAACAGCTGGCGGGCCCGCAGGATCGCCAGCACCAGGTCGAGTTCCGCTTCCCCCGCTGGAGTTTGACCGAGGATGTGCAGGCCGTCGCGGATCTGGACGTCTTTGATCTCGCACAGCCAGCCGTCGACGTGCAGCAGCATGTCGTCGAAGGTGTCCTCGTCGGGCCGGTCTTCCAGGCCCAGGTCATGGTCCATCTTCGCCGCCCGCATCAGCGTCCAGATCTGCTGACGGATCGCGGGCAGCTTGCCAGGGTCCAGCGCGGAGATGTTGGCGTGCTCGTCGAGGAGCTGCTCCAGACGTGCGATGTCGCCGTAGGTTTCGGCCCGGGCCATCGGCGGGATCAGGTGGTCGACCAGCGTGGCGTGTGCGCGCCGTTTGGCCTGGGTGCCTTCGCCGGGATCGTTGACCAGGAACGGGTAGATCAGCGGCAGGTCCCCCAGCGCTGCGTCCGTGCCGCACGCCGCGGACATGCCAAGTGTCTTGCCGGGCAGCCACTCCAGGTTTCCGTGCTTGCCGAGGTGCACGACCGCGTCAGCCCGGAACGTGGTGTCGATCCAGCGGTAGGCGGCCAGATAATGGTGGCTGGGCGGCAGATCGGGGTCGTGGTAGATCGCGACGGGGTTCTCGCCGAACCCCCGGGGCGGCTGAACCATCAGCACGATGTTGCCGGCCTGCAGGGCCGCGATCACGATCTCGCCCTCGGGGTCGGCGCTTCGGTCGACGAACAACTCACCCGGCGGCGGACCCCAATGTTCGACCACGGCGTCGGCGAACTCGGCGGGCAACGTCTCGAACCAGACCCGATAATCCTTGGCGGACACCCTGATCGGGTTGCCGGACAGCTGTCCCTCGGTGAGCCAGTCGGCGTCTTGGCCCCCGCGTTCGATCAGTGCGTGCATCAGCGCGTCACCGTCGCCGGATGCGATGATGGTGCTCAGCGCACCGGCCTCAAGGCCGTAGTCGCCGCCGACGTCGTAACCGGCGTCCTTCATCGCGTTCAGAAGCGCGATGGCACTGGCTGGGGTGTCCAGCCCGACCGCGTTGCCGATGCGGGCGTGCTTGGTCGGGTAAGCCGAGAACACCAGCGCGACTCGCTTGTCGGCGGGCGCAATGGACCGCAGTCGCGCGTGCCGGACGGCCAGGCCTGCCACCCGGGCACAGCGTTCAGGGTCGGCGACATAGGAGATCAGTCCCTCGTCGTCGATCTCCTTGAACGAGAACGGAACCGTGATGATGCGGCCGTCGAACTCGGGCACCGCCACCTGGGTGGCGACGTCCAGCGGCGACAACCCGTCGTCGTTGGACTCCCACTGCGTACGCGAACTCGTCAGGCACAGGCCCTGCAAGATCGGAATGTCCAGTGCGGCAAGGTGTGCCACGTTCCACGCATCGTCGGCGCCGCCCGCTCCGACGGCGGCCGGGGTGGCTCCGCCCGCGGCCAGCACAGTGGTGACGAGCGCATCGGCAGTGCCGAGCAACTCGATCAGCGCGTCGTCGGCGGTGCGCAGCGACGCACAGAACACCGGAAGTGCCACTCCCCCGGCGTTTTCAATGGCGTCACAGAGCGCCTCGACGTAACCGGTGTTGCCGGCCAGGTGCTGGGCGCGGTAGTAAAGCACCGCCACGGTCGGGCCACCCGGGCCGGCAGACGGACGTTCGAGCACACCCCAGCTTGGCGTCGAGCTCGGTTCGGCGAACCCGAAACCGGTCATCAGCAGCGTGTCCGATAGGAACGCGTGCAGATTCGCCAGGTTGTCGGTGCCGCCCTGTGCGAGGTAGATGTGGGCCTGCAGGGCCACCCCGGCCGGCGTGGTCGAGTGGTTCATCAGGTCCGCGTCGGGCGTCTGTTCACCGCTGACCACGATCGCCGGCACACCGCTGGCGACCACTGCGTCGATTCCGTCCTCCCAGGCCCGGTAGCCGCCGAGGATCCGCACGACGACGATGTCGGCGTCGCCGAGCAGGTCGTCGAGTTCGCCCTCGACCAGCCGTGACGGGTTGGCCCAGCGGTAGGAGGCGCCGCTGGCACGGGCCGTGATCAGGTCGGTGTCCGAGGTCGACAGAAGCAGAACGGTCGGCGGAGCCTGGGCGGGGGCGGGCGCAGTCACCCCCTATTCGTACCCGACCGACTCAGCCGTGCCAGCGGCCGTACCAGGTCTGCCGGTACGGCGTGCCGATGGCGGCGACGAACGCGACGATCACTGCGGTAAAAACGATGAATGCCAGCATTGCCATTCCTCTCAGGCTTCCCGCGTCTTCACCGCGGGTCCGGTAGCGAAACGGTACTGCCGGTACCGGTCAAAAGAGCCAGCCTGTGCGTGACGGAACTATCCGCGCAGCGAAGTGACGAGCATCACAGCGGGCTTCCTCACGGGGCCGTCCGCACCTCGAAATCGCTCACCTGCGGTGTACGCAACAGCTCGGTGTATCGGGAGGCCTCCCAGGGGAACAGCTCCGGCAGTCCGTCCTTGCCGAGATACCAACTGTGGCAGCCGGTGGTCCACACCGTGTTCGGCATCGCCGCTTTCATGGCGTCGTTGTAGAGCTTGGTCGCCTCCTCGGTCGGCGAGGCCGACACGATCCGGTCCGCGCGCAGTTGGTCGATCCACCAGATCACGTAGTCGGCCTGATCCTCGGCGACCGGGACCAACGAGTTGTTGCCGACCGGGGCGTGGGGACCCATGAGCATGAACATGTTGGGGAAGCCCGGCACCGCCACCGCTCGGTAGGCCATCGGCCCGTCGGCCCACACGTCGTCGAGCGTGCGACCGTGCTCGCCGGTGATCGTGAGTGGACGAACGTAAGCGTGGAAGTCGAACCCGGTGGCCAGCACCAGCAGATCGATCTCGTGCAGTGTGCCGTCGCCGGTGACCACTCCCCGGGGTTGCACCTCCACGATCGGCTCGGTCACGATCTCCACGCCCGGATTCTGGACGGCCCTGTAGTAGCGGCTCGCGAAGATCATCCGCTTGCACATCGGCTGGTCCTTGGGGGTGAGCTTCTTCTTGAGCTGCTTGTCCCGCACCGACAGCCGCAGATTCCACCGGCACTGAGTCTGGTAAAGCCGGCGCTGCCACCCCGGCCGCACGGGCGCGACACCGAACACGGACCGGACAAAGCCGCCCCAGAACCAGTAGCCGAAGCTGTTGAGCCACGTCCAGCGGCGCATTGCGGCTTTCGTGCGTTCGGACACCCTGAGGTTAGGCCAGGGGCAGATCCACTGCGCCGTGCGCTGAAAGACTTTGAGGTGTTTGACGTTACCGCCGAGTTCGGCGGTGAGCTGCACGCCGGTGGAACCGGTGCCGATGAGCCCGATCCGCTTGTCGGGCAGACAGACCGAGTGATCCCAGCGCGACGAGTGGAACATCGGTCCGGCGAAGGTTTCCAAGCCCGGAATATCGGGGTAGTGGGGAACGCGCAGGAAACCGGTCGCGGTAACCAGTACGTCGAAGTCCTCGACACCGGCAGCGGTGGTGAGCCACCACTTTCCGTCGCGCACGACGGCCTCGGTGACCTCGGCTCCGAAGCGGATGTGCCGCCGGATGCCGCGCTCGTCGGCGACCCGGCAAAAGTACTGCTGGATCTCGCGCCCGGGAGGCAGCATGTGCGACCACTCCGGGTTGGGCCGGAACGAGTAGGAGTAGTAACGGGACGGGACATCGCACGTCAGCCCTGGATAGGTGTTGTCGCGCCACGTGCCGCCGACCTCGTGGGCCTTCTCGAAGATCGTGAAGTCCTCGATGCCGGCGTCCTGCAATTTCGCGGCCATGCACAGGCCCGACATGCCTGCGCCGACGACCGCCACCGTGACCCGCATGCCGAACCCCCTTGAGCAGGGCCGACGTTACTCCCGACGCCCGTCTGCCACGGCGGAATCGCCCGACTATCCGGTGGTGACGAATCCCTGCGCCACCATCCAGTCGCGCGCCACCACGCTTGGGTCGCGGCCGTCGACGTCGACCTGCCGGTTGAGTTCGGTGATCGCCTCGTTGGTCAGCGCCGCGGTCACGGGTGCGGTCACCTCGGCGATCTCGGGGTGCGCCTCGAAGAACTCCCGCTTCATCGTCACCGACGGGTTGTAGTGGGCGAAGAACTGCTTGTCATCGGTCAGCACGGTGAGGTTCAACGCTGCGATGCGGCCGTCGGTGGTGAACACCTCGCCGAAGTCGCATTCGGTGCCGTCGGCGGTCGCCTGATAGATGATCCCGACCTGCAGGATCGGCGTTTGTGCCCGGGCCGGGTCGAACCCGTAGGCCGCCGCCATCCCGGGGAAGCCGTCCTGGCGGGCCCGGAACTCGGTGTCCACGCAGGTGCGCGCGGCCGCCGGGTCACGCCGGACCAGTGCCGCGTAGTCGGACAGCGTGCGCACCCCGGTCTTCTCGACGGTCTGCGGGCTGGCGGCCAGTGCATAAGTGTCGTCCATCGGCCCGGGTTCCAGCCACACCATGTCGTTGCGCGCCAGGTCCTCGTCGCGCACCGCCTCGTACTGTGCGCGGCTGTCCGGGATCGGCTTCTCGTGGCCGAGGTAGTTGATCCACGCGTTGCCGGTGAACTCGTAGGCCACGTCAACCTGACCGGAAAGCTGTGCCCCCCTTGTGCTTCGGGATCCGACGATGCCGGTGAGATCGCGGACGTCGGCACCGGCGGCAGAGAGGGTGTACTCCAGGATGTAGCCCATGATGACCTGCTCGGTGTACTCCTTGGAGCCCACCGTGATCGGCACCCCCTCCAGACCGGGGTGGGGCCGTACCGAGCCCGGCCCCACCGGCAGCGGCACCGCGCTGCCCGAGCCGAGTCCGCAGGCCGTCAGCACCGTCGTGAGCACCGCTATGAGCGCGGCGATCCGGCGCGCGGTCACCGCAGCCCCTTGGGATTGAGGAAGAACTCGGCGAGTCCTCCCAGCCAGTCCACCAGCAGCGCCAGGCAGACCGCGAGCACACTGCCCAGGACCAGCGTCACGTTGTCCTGCAGCTTGTATCCGGTGTCGATCAGGATGCCCAGCCCGCCGGCGTTGACGAGGAATGACAGCGTCGCGGTGCCGACGGCCAGCACCAGGGAGGTGCGCAGACCGGCGAGGATGAACGGCACCGCCAACGGCAGCTCCACCCGCAGCAGCAGTGAGCCCCGCGACATCCCCTGGCCGAGCCCGGCGTCGAGCAACGACCGATCCACCTGATCGATGCCGAGGATCGTGCTCGACAGCACCGGCAGCAGCGAGTACAGCGCGATCGGCAGCACGCCGATCCAGAAGCCCGTCTGCGCCGTCCACAGGAACAGCAACACCAGCAGACCGATGGCAGGTGCCGCCTGGCCCACGTTGGCGATCCCGACGAACAGGGGCCGCAACACCTTTGCTCCCGGACGGGTGACCAGTACGCCCAACGGCACTCCGATCAGCAGCACGATCGCGGTGACCGCGCCGGTGATCAGCAGGTGCTGCCAGATCAGGGTGGCGACGTTGCCGGGGTTGATGTTCTCCTGCTGGGTGGCGGTGAGTTCGCGGTGGAACGCCCAGAACACCACCGCGGCGCCGACGACGAGCACGAGCACAGGCTGCAGCAGCAACCGGATCCGCTCCGCGGCCGAGGGGGCCGGGGAGCCGGAGGTGTCCGACCTGGTATCGACGGCGGTGGTCACGGCGGGCCGTCTCCCCCACCCGTGGCCGCATCGGCCTCGGTGCGCAGCCGGGTGATCGTGTCGATCAGCGTGTCGAGGGTGACCACACCGGCGTAGCGGCCCCCGGCGCCCACCACGACCGCGGACGTGTGCTGCTCGGCCAGGATCGCCTCCAACGCGTCCTCCAGGGTCGAGTGCGTACTGACCACGCCGAGCTGTTCGACCGCGTCGGCCAGCGAGCGCGCGTGCCTGAGCATGCGCTCGCGCACCCAGCTCACCGGCCGGTCACGGTCGTCGAGCACCACCGCCCAGTCGTGGTCGCTGGCGGCGACCACCGACCGCACGTGTTCGACGCTGTCTCCGCGGTGCACCACCGGACGCGACTCCAGCGCGACCTCCTTGATGCGCAGCAGCCCGAGCTGGCGCAGCGACGCACCGGAACCGACGAAGCCGGCCACGGTGTCGTCGGCCGGGCTGGCCAGGATGTTCTGCGGGGTGTCGTACTGCAGCACTTTGGACTGCTGTCCGAGCACCGCGATGCGGTCACCGAGCTTGACCGCCTCGCCGAAGTCGTGGGTCACGAACACGATCGTCTTGCGGAGTTCGCTCTGCAGCCCGAGAAGTTCGTCCTGCAGGGTGCTGCGGGTGATGGGATCGACGGCCCCGAACGGCTCGTCCATCAGCAGCACGGGCGGGTCGGCGGCCAGCGCCCTGGCCACGCCGACACGTTGCTGCTGGCCGCCGGAGAGCTGTCGCGGATAGCGGTCGGCGTACAGGGCGGGTTCCAGCCCGACCATGTCGAGTAGCTCGTCGACCCTGTTCTCGATACGTGTGCGGTCCCACTTGAGCAGGCCCGGCACCAGTCCCACGTTCTGCCTGATCGTCATGTGCGGGAACAGGCCGGCCTGCTGGATCGCGTAGCCGATCGAGCGGCGCAGCTCGTTCGGTTTGATCGACAGCGCGTCTCTGTCCCCGATCAGGATCCGGCCCGACGTCGGTTCGCTGAGCCGGTTGATCATTCGCATGGTGGTCGTCTTCCCGCAGCCGGACGGGCCGACGAAGACCACGATCTCCCCGGCTGGGATCTCCAACGAGACGTCATGCACGGCAGCGGTTTTGGCGCCCGGGTACGTCTTGGAGACGTGGTCGAGTTCGATGCGCACGCCGGTGGGCTCTGATTGGTCTGTCAACGAATGCCTTTCGACGTAGTGAGGCGTCCGAGCAGGACCAGGAGCCCGTCGAGCACCAGCGCGAGAACCACGATGAGCAGGGTTGCGCTCACCGCCATCGGCAACGCAGTCGGGCTGCCCACCCGGGCCAGGCCGGCGAAGATCAGATTGCCCAGCCCGGGCCCCTTCACGTAGGCGGCGATCGCGAGCACCCCCATCGACATCTGGGTGCTCAGGCGCATCGCCTACAGCACGGCGGGCCACACCAGGCGCAGTTCCACCCGGCCCAGCGTCTGCAGCCGGCTCATTCCGAGGCCACGGGCGGCGTCGGTCAACGCCGGGTCGATCGCGGTCAGGCCGACGATGGTGTTCCGGATGATCGGCAGCAGCGAGTACAGCACCAACGCCGCCACACTGGGGATCACGCCGAGGCCGAACAGCGGGATCAGCAGACCCAGCAAAGCGAAGGACGGGATGGTCAGGATGACGCTCGACGTCGCGGTGGCCAGATCGGCGGCGAACGTGTTGCGGTAGGTGAGCACCCCGATGGCCACCCCGAGCACCGTCGCGAGCAGCACGCTCTGCACCACCGCGCTGACGTGCTGGTAGGAGTCGAAGATCAACTGCGTGTGGTGCGCACTGATGTACTCCCACAGCGCATTCACGGCGACGGCCTCACAGCGACCCCCCGTACCCGATCTTGACCCTTGCGAAACGGCACCGATTCGACTCCGCCTGACTCAAACGCTGGGCGGCGGCGCCACCGACGGTCAGAGTGCTTCGTAGACGTTAGGGAGGTGTACGGATGTCGTCGTCACTACAGGTGGTCAAGCTCGGAGCCGTCATCGGGGCACGTATCGACGGGATACGGCTGCGCGACGGCGTGGACGCGGTCACGGCCGCGCGGATCAACGACGCGCTGCTGGAGCACAAGGTGATCTTCTTCCGCGGCCAGCACGAACTGGACGACGACGGCCAGTTGGCGTTCGCCCGCGCGCTGGGCACCCCGACCACAGCGCATCCGACGGTCACCTCGCGCGGCAACAGGGTTCTGCCGATCGACTCGCGCTACGACAAGGCCAACAGCTGGCACACCGACGTGACGTTCGTCGACCGCATCCCGAAGGCCTCGCTGCTGCGGGCGATCACCCTGCCGCGGTACGGCGGCACCACCACCTGGGCCTCTACCGAGGCGGCATACGACCGGTTACCGACACCGTTACGCGCGTTGGTGGAGAACCTGTGGGCGGTGCACACCAACGCCTACGACTACGCCGGTGACGTCGACCCCCGCTCCGAGCGACTCGCCGACACCGAACTCCAGTATCGCGAGGAGTTCGCCTCGGACTACTACGAGGTCGAGCATCCCGTGGTCCGGGTGCATCCGGAGACCGGCCGAAAGGTGCTGCTGCTCGGCCACTTCGTCAAGCGTTTCGTCGGTCTGGGCCAGGCTGAGTCGGCGACCCTGTTCCAGCTGCTACAGAATCGGATCACCAAGTTGGAGCACACAATTCGCTGGAACTGGGAGCCTGGTGACCTCGCCGTCTGGGACAATCGGGCCACCCAGCACTACGCCGTCGCCGATTACGACGACCAGTACCGCCGCCTGAGCAGGGTCACCCTCGCCGGCGACGTCCCCGTCGACGTCCGCGGCGATCGGAGCCGCGTCATCGCCGGGGACGCCTCGACCTATTCGCCGGTGGCCGCGCCCGCGGCCCGTCTGGTGAGCTGAGGTTCACAGCCGGTACATCATCCGCGCCAACAGCGCGTCCTCCAGGTAGCCGGCGCGCTCCGCACGGTGCCGGCGGCGAGCCTTCGACCCGTCCAGCGCCGCGGCTGCCGCGGCCGGCGTCTGTCGCGCGCTCTGCGGGACGTGTGTCGTTGTCAGATAGGTCATTTCGATCACTCCGCGGTTGCGTGTCGGCGGTCCACCGGACCCTGTCTGGCCAACGTAGAAGCACCGGACCACGCGGCCGCAGGTACTCGACTACGCGAATCGACGGGCTCTCGCACCGTCGACTACGGTGGATCCATGGCCAGGGTCCGGGACGACGACGCGTGCCCCGGCGCATTGCAGACCCATCAGGCCGCCGACGGGGAGCTGGTCCGGGTGCGGCTTCCCGGTGGCGCGCTCACGGCCGCCCAGCTGGAAACCCTGGCCCAGGTCGCCATCGACTTCGGCAGCGCGACCCTCGAACTGACCTCGCGGGCCAACCTGCAGATCCGCGCAATCCAGGACGCCGCCGCGGTTGCCGGGCCACTCGCCGATGCCGGGCTGCTGCCGTCACCCACCCACGAGCGGGTGCGCAACATCCTGGCCTCCCCGCTGTCGGGCCGACGTGGCGGTGTGCGCGACACACGAGCGCTGGTCCGCGCCCTCGACATGGCGATGCAGCACGATCCCGACCTGGCGAATCTGCCGGGCCGGTTCTTGTTCGGCATCGACGACGGACGCGGCGACATCTCCGGCCTGGGCGCCGACGCCGGGGTTCACGTGCTCGACAGGCACACCGCGGCAGTGCTTCTCGCCGGCCGCGACACCGGGGTGCGGATCCCGCTGGACCAGGCGGTGCCCGAACTGCTGCGTCTTGCGCGGCGCTTCACCGAGATACGCGGAACGGCTTGGCGCGTCACCGAACTCGCAGATCCCGCGGAACTGCTCGGCAACCTCACCCCGACCGCCCCGCCGGGTGCGACGTGGCCGCCGACCTCCCGCCCGCCGGTCGGCTGGATCCCGCAGGACGACGGGCGGATCGCGCTCGGCGCCGCGGTGCCGCTCGGGGTCCTCGACGCACAGGTCGCCCGCTACCTCGCCGCCGTCGAGGCGCCGCTGGCGGTGACCCCGTGGCGTTCGGTGCTGGTGTTCGACCTCGACGAGGGCGTCGCGGACGCCGCACTGCGGGTGCTGGCGCCGCTCGGGCTGATCTTCGACGAGAACTCGCCGTGGTTGTCGGTGTCGGCGTGCACGGGCAGCCCGGGCTGCGCGCGCTCGGTCGCCGATGTGCGCACCGACGCCGCAGCGGCAGCGGTCGACGATCCCGACATCACAGTTCACCGGCACTTCGTCGGCTGTGAGCGGGCCTGCGGCAGCCCCGCCGACGCCCGGGTGCTGATCGCGACCGGAGACGGCTACCGGGCCCGCGAACCCCACCCGTAGGGTGATCGGGTGCTCGACTACATCCGCGACGCCACTGAGATCTACCGTCAGTCGTTCGCGACGATCCGCGCCGAGGCGGACCTGGCCCGGTTCCCCGCCGACGTGGCCCGGGTGGTGGTCCGCCTGATTCACACGTGCGGACAGGTCGATGTCGCCGAGCACGTCGCATTCACCCCGGATGTCACTGCCCGCACCCACGCCGCCCTCGCCGCCGGCGCTCCGATCCTGTGCGACTCGTCCATGGTGGCCGCCGGAATCACCCGCAGCCGCCTGCCCGCCGACAACGAGGTGGTGTCGTTGGTCGCCGATCCGCGTGCGCCTGAACGGGCAGCTCAACTGGGCACCACCCGCTCGGCGGCCGCGGTGGACCTGTGGAGCGACCGGATCCCCGGGGCGGTCGTGGCGATCGGCAACGCCCCCACCGCGTTGTTCCGGCTGCTCGAACTCGTCGACGAGGGCCTGGCGCCGCCGGTCTCGGTGCTGGGCGGACCGGTCGGGTTCGTCGGATCCGCGCAGTCCAAGCAGGAGCTCATCGACAACCCCAGGGGCGTGTCGTATCTGGTCGTGACAGGCAGGCGCGGCGGTAGCGCGATGGCCGCTGCCGCCGTGAACTCGATTGCGGCAGAGGAAGAATGAGCAACCCGCAGGGAACGCTGTACGGAGTCGGACTGGGCCCGGGCGACCCCGAGCTGGTGACCGTCAAGGCGGCCAGGGTGATCGGCGCCGCCGACGTCGTCGCCTATCACAGTGCGCGGCACGGTCGCAGCATCGCCCGTTCGATCGCCGAGCCCTATCTGCGCAACGGGCAGGTCGAGGAGCACCTCGTCTACCCGGTCACCACCGAGACCTCCGACCACCCCGGCGGATACGCCGCAGCGATGGAGGACTTCTACCGCGAATCCGCCGACCGCATCGCCGCCCACCTGGACGCGGGGCGCGACGTCGCTCTGCTGGCCGAGGGCGATCCGCTGTTCTACAGCTCCTACATGCACATGCACACCCGCCTCACCGAGCGGTTCGACGCCGTGATCGTGCCCGGGGTGACCTCGGTCAGCGCCGCGTCGGCCGCGGTGTCGACGCCACTGGTGCAGGGCGACCAGGTGCTCACCATCCTGCCGGGCACGCTGCCCGCCGACGAACTCCAACGCCGCCTGGCCGACACCGACGCGGCGGTGATCCTCAAGCTGGGACGGTCCTACCCCGCTGTGCGGCAAGCGCTTTGCGCGTCAGGCCGGATGACCGACGCGTTCTACGTCGAACGCGCCAGCACCGAGAGGCAGCGGGTCCTGCCCGCGAGCGACGTCGACGACGCGTCGGTGCCCTACTTCGCGCTGGCCATGCTGCCCGGCCGCGATCCCGAGCCGTCCGGCGCCGGCTCGGTGGCGGTGGTCGGGCTCGGGCCCGGTGACATGGGGTGGATGACGCCACAGAGCCGGCGGGAGCTGGCCGCGGCCACCGACCTGATCGGCTATGGCCCCTACCTGGACCGCGTGCCGGTCCGCGGTGGGCAGCGCCTGCATCCCAGCGATAACACCGACGAACCCGCCCGTGCGCGGCTGGCCTGCGAGTTGGCCGAACAGGGACGCACCGTGGCGGTGGTGTCGTCGGGCGATCCGGGGGTGTTCGCGATGGCGACCGCCGTGCTCGAGGAGGCCGAGCAGTGGCCCGGGGTGCAGGTCCGGGTGATCCCGGCGATGACGGCGGCCCAGGCGGTGGCCAGCCGGGTCGGCGCGCCGCTGGGGCACGACTACGCGGTGATCTCGCTGTCCGACCGGCTCAAGCCGTGGGACGTCATCGCCCGCCGACTTTCCGCCGCCGCGGCCGCCGACATGGTGCTCGCGATCTACAACCCGGCCTCCAAGACCCGCACCTGGCAGGTCGCCGCGATGCGGGCCCTGCTGCTGGAACACCGTGATCCGGCGACGCCGGTCGTCATCGGCCGCGACGTGTCCGGGCCGAGCGAATCGGTCCGGGTGGTCGCGCTGGGCGATCTGGATCCCGGTGAGGTCGACATGCGTTGCCTGCTCATCGTCGGCTCGTCACAGACGCGCTGGGCCGCCGGGGGCGCCGGGGGCGCCGACCGCGTCTTCACCCCGCGCCGGTACCCGCAATCCTGAGCCATCTGACATCTGTCGCGCATCGTTGACAGTTGTCAGAACTGCGGGTTAAGGTCGCGCGTGCAGCGAGGCCTCCCGGTGCGTTCGCCGACCGACCGGCGGCAGCCACAGAAGAGCGACCTGCGGCGCAGCGCGATCCTGGAGTCACTGGACCACCACCTGCGCGCATCCGGCTTCGACGACCTCAACATCGCCGACGTCACCCGCCGGGCCGGTGTCACCCGGTCGGCGTTCTACTTCTACTTCGAGAACAAGGCCGCCGCAGTGGCCGCGCTGCTGGAGCCGATGTACGAGGACGGTTTCCTGGCCAGCGACCTGCTCAGCGACACCTCCCAGCCGCCCCGCGCCCGCATCCGGGGAATGCTGGAGGCGCTGCTGGGCACCGTCGACGAACACCGCTATCTGCTGGCGGCCATGCTGGAAGCCCGCGCATCCAGCTCCGCGGTCCGCGGTGTGTGGGACGACGCGCGGGAATCCTTCGTGGGCCCGGTCGCGTCGATGATCGCCGGTGAACGCGAGAGCGGACGGGCCCCGGCCGGCGCTCCTGCCGAGGTGCTCGCGAGCCTGCTGCTGGAGTTCAACGACCGGCTGATGGAGCGCTACACCGTCGGCGGCCGGCTCACCCGCGCCGAACTGCTGTCCGGCGCCGAGACCATCTGGTTGCGCACGATCTACGCCGGCGACGGCGACTGACGAAAGGCGGTCCGAGTGACGATTCCGCGTAGTCCTGAGGACATCACGCCCGCGTGGCTGACCGGGGTCCTGGGCACCGACGTCGACACGGCCGATGTGGTCGCCATCGGCACGGGGCAGACCGGCGCCACCTACCGGGTCACCGCCGCTTACTCCACTGACTCCCGATCACCTTCTCTACCCACCACTTTCGCGGTCAAGCTGCCCGCACAGGACGACGAAGTCCGAGAACGAGTCGCCCTGGGCTACGTGTCCGAGGTGGACTTCTACACCGCCATCGCCAGCGACGTCGCCATCCCGGCGCCCGGCTGCTTTCACAGCGAGATTTCCGCTGACGGCAAGGATTTCGTGCTCGTATTGGCCGACATGGCGCCCGCCGAACAGGGCGATCAGATCGCCGGGTGCACCCCCGGCGAAGCGGAACTGGCCGTCGAGGCGCTGGCCGGGCTGCACGGGCCGACCTGGAACGACCGGCGATACTTCGACCTGCCGTCGATCGTGATGCCCAAGCCCGGCGACGAAGCGGCCGCCACCGGCATGGGCGAGGTGGCCAAGGTGGCGGCTGACATCACACTGGACAAGCTGGGGGCGTCCATCAGCGACCAAGACCGCGACACACTGCTCACCTCGATGGGCCTTATCACCCCGTGGCTGCTCGCGGTGCCGGACCGGTTCTCGCTGATGCACGGCGATTACCGGCTCGACAACCTGCTCTACGACCCGGACCGCACCCGCGTCACCGTCGTCGACTGGCAGACTCTCGGGCTCGGGTTACCCAGCCGGGATCTGGCGTATTACACCGCCACCAGTCTGCTGCCGGAGACCCGGGCCGAGGTCGAGCGTGGTCTGGTCGAGCGGTACCACGCGGCACTGCTGGGCCACGGTGTCACCGGCTACGACCTCCAGACCTGCTGGCACGACTACCGACTCGGGGTGCTGCAGGCGCCGCTGATCACCGCGCTGGGCACCGCGTTCGCGTCGTCGACCGACCGCGGCGACGAGATGATGCTGACCATGCTGCGCCGCGGCTGCCGCGCCATCCGCGAACTCGAGTCGATCGCACTGGTCAGGTCGTATCAGGCTTCGTCACCGACCACTGTGTGACCGGCATCGCCGGCCGCCATCCGGTGAACGCGCCGACCGCGTCGCCCTGGTAGTGCTGGAACCGTCGCAGTCGCCCGTCGACACGTGAATACCATTGCGCCAGTGTCACTTCCGATTCCACGGTGACCGCGTTGGCGACCAGTCGGCCACCGGCGGGCAGTTTCTCCCAGCAGGCCTCGATCAGGCCGGGCTGACTGACGCCGCCGCCGACGAAGACCGCCGCGGGCGGCGCCGCATCGGCGAAGGACTCCGGCGCGCCGCGTGCGGTCTCGACCGGCACACCGTAGGCGACCGCGTTCTCGCCGACTCTGGCGCGGCGGGCGTCGTCGCGTTCGAACGCGATCGCGCGGCAACCCGGTCCGCTGCGGCACCACTCGATCGAGACACTGCCCGACCCCGCACCCACGTCCCAGAGCAACTCCCCCGGCCGCGGCGCGAGCGCGGCCAGTGTCGCGGCACGGATCATCTGCTTGGTGATCTGCCCGTCATGGGCGAACGCGTCGTCCGGCAGCGCGCCGAACCGGCGCTCGTCGGGCAGATACCGCACCGCCATCACGTTGAGGTCGTCGACGTCCGCCGGTGGCCGGGCCGCCCACTCCCGCGCTGTCGAGGTGCGCCGCAACTCTTTTGGGCCGCCCAACTGTTCGAGGACCGTCAGCTCCGAGTCACCCCGTCCGGTGGCGGTGAGCAGCCGTGCCAGTTCCGCCGGCGTGGAACCGTCCCGCGACAACACCACGGCCTGCCCGCCACGGCGCACCGCGGTGTGCGGTTCGCGCCACACCACGCTGATGATCTCGGTGTCCTGCACCGACCAGCCGACCCGCGAGCAGGCCAGCGTCACCGACGACACGTGCGGCAGCACCGCCACCCTGTCCGGACCGAACCTGCGGATCAGCGTGCTGCCGATGCCGTGCAGCAGCGGGTCTCCGCTGGCCACCACGTGCACGTCGACATCACCACCGTCGAGCAGTGTGTCCAGCGCCGGCAGCAGCGGGCTCGGCCACGTCCGCCGCGCCGCGGTCACCGTCGCGTCCAGCAGATCAAGCTGCCTACGGGAACCGTAAACAACGGTGGCCCTTGCCAGTTCAGCGCGCGAAGGCGGCGGCAGCCCGGCCATTCCGTCGGCGCCGATGCCCACCACGACGATCACCGCGGCAGCCTACGCCACACCGGCCGCGGCAGGAGCCGGAACACCAGCGCCAACAACGCCAGCGGAGCGGGAACCCACACCGTGTCGCGCCGCTTGCGCAGCGCCCGCGCCGTCGCGTCGGCCACCTGCGCCGGCGTGCTCGACAGCGGCGCCGGGGTCATTCCCTGCGTCATCCTGCCGATCACGAAGCCGGGCCGCACGAGCAGCAACCGCACACCGGTGCCGTGCAGCGCATCGGTCAGACCGCTGCAGAAGCCGTCCAGGCCCGCCTTGGCCGACCCGTAGACGTAGTTCGCGCGACGCACCCGCACGCCGGCCACCGACGAGAACACCACCAGCGTCCCCGCCCCGGCCCGGCGCATCCTGGCGGTCAGTTCGGTCAGCAGGCTGACCTGGGCCACGTAGTCGGTGTGCGTGATCGCGGCCGCGTGCGCGGGATCCTCCTCGGCGCGGGCCTGGTCGCCGAGGATCCCGAACGCCAGCACCGCGGTGCCGATCCGGCCGTGCTCGGCCTCGATCGCATCGACCAGCCCGCGGTGCGCGGCGAGATCGTCGGCGTCGAACGCGACCGTGTGCACCGACGCGGCCCCGGCCCGCTGCACCGCGGTGATCTGCTCGCGCAGCGCGTCGGGTCTGCGGGCGGCCAACACCACCGCCGCCCCCGGCGCCAGCCGGCACGCCAGTTCCACGCCGATCTCGCTGCGACCGCCGAAAACCACCACCGGTCCCGCGTTCGTGTCCTCCACGGCGCTGATTATCGCCTGCGCTAGCGTGGGGCCGATGGCCAAGGCGACGACCCGACTGACCGACGACGCGCTCGCGTTCCTGTCCGAGCGCCACCTCGCGATGCTGACCACGCTGCGGGCCGACGGGTCCCCGCATGTGGTGGCCGTCGGTTTTACGTTCGACCCCGCCACCCACATCGCCCGGGTGATCACCTCGGGCGGCTCCCAGAAGGCCGTCAACGCCGAGCATCGCGGGGTCGCGGTCCTCAGCCAGGTCGACGGCGCCCGCTGGTTGTCGCTGGAGGGCAAGTCGGCGGTGCACACCGACGCCGACGCGGTACGCGACGCCGAACTGCGGTACGCCCAGCGCTACCGCACGCCCCGGCCGAACCCGAAGCGCGTCGTGATCGAGGTGCGCATCGCGCGGGTGCTCGGGTCGTCGGCGCTGCTCGACCGCGGCGAGGCCTGACCGGTCAGGGCACCGGGACCACGACGAGGTCGTGCGGCCGGTTGTTCACCGACTCCGCTCCGTCGGCGGTGACGACCACAATGTCCTCGATGCGCGCACCCCACTGGCCCGGGAAGTAGATTCCCGGCTCGACCGAGAACGCCATCCCCTCCTGCAGCGGCAGCGTGTTTCCCGCCACGATGTAGGGCTCCTCGTGCACCGACAACCCGATACCGTGCCCGGTGCGGTGCACGAACGCCTCCGCCAGTCCCGCGGCGGCCAGCACGTCACGGGCCGCGGCGTCGACCTGTTCGGCCGTCACGCCCGGCCGGACGGACTCGACCGCGGCGCGCTGGGCCCGCTGCAGCACCGCATACCGGCGTGCCACCTGCGGGTCGGGTTCACCGATGCTGTAGGTCCGGGTGGAATCGGAGTTGTAGCCCGGGTCGAAGGGGCCGCCGATGTCCACGACGACGATGTCGCCGACGCGCAGTTCCCGGTCCGAACACTCGTGGTGCGGATCGGCCCCGTGCGGACCGGAGCCCACGATGATGAACGCCACTTCTGAATGTCCTTCGGCCACAATGGCTTCGGCGATGTCCGCCGCGACGTCGGCTTCCGTCCGGCCCGGGACCAGGAACTCGGGGACCCGCGCGTGTACGCGGTCGATCGCGGCACCGGCCTTGCGCAGTGCGTCGATTTCGGCCGGATCCTTGACCATCCGCAGCCTGCGCAGCACGTCGGTGGCCAGCACCGGCACCGCGGCGAGCACGTCGGCCAGCGGCAGCAGATGCAGCGCCGGCATCGAATCGGTGACCGCGACATGGTGTGGAACCTGACCGGGCAACGCGTCGGCGACGAGGCGGTACGGATCGTCACCGTCAACCCAATCCCGTACTGCCACACCGAGTTCAGGCACGGCCGAGTCCTTCAGCGCGGCGAGCTCCAGCCGCGGCACCACGATCGTCGGCTCACCGTTTGCCGGCAGCACCAGCGCGGTCAGCCGTTCGAAGGTCTGGGCCCGGGAGCCGACAAGGTAGCGCAGGTCGTATCCCGGTGTGATCACCAGGCCGGCCAGCCCGGCGTCGGCCGCGGCAGCCGCCGCCGCGCGCAGTCGCTGTGCGTACACGTCGGTGTCGAATCGAGCGCCTGTCATGTCTTTCAGGCTAGTGCGCGCGGCGATCTCCCCGCGAGCAGACACAAACTCGCACGAATCGCCGCGAAAGTATGCGAGTTTGTGTCTGCTCGCGGGGAAAGGTGACCTGGCAGGATGGCCGGCATGGCCCGCACGTCCAATGAAGCCCCACTGGTCCTGCTCGACGGTGCGAGTATGTGGTTCCGCTCGTTCTTCGGTGTCCCGTCGTCGATCACCGCGCCGGACGGTCGGCCGGTCAATGCGCTGCGCGGGTTCTTCGACGCGGTCGCCACAGTGATCGCCCGCGAACGGCCGCGCCGGCTGGTGGTCTGCCGGGACGACGACTGGCGGCCGCAGTGGCGCGTCGACCTGATCCCGTCGTACAAGGCGCACCGGGTAGCTGTCCCTGCCGAGGAAGCGAACCCGGCCACCGACGTCGACATCGAGCAGGTGCCCGACGAGTTGACCCCGCAGGTCGACATGATCATGGAGATGCTCGACGCGTTCGGCATCCCGACGGCCGGGGCCGAGCAGTGCGAGGCCGACGACGTGCTGGGCACGCTCGCCGAACGCGAGCGCCGCGACCCCGTGGTGGTGGTCAGCGGCGACCGCGACCTGCTGCAGCTGGTACGCGACGAGCCGGTCCCGGTCCGGGTGCTTTATCTGGGCCGCGGGCTGTCCAAGGCGGTCAAGTACGGCCCACGCGAGGTAGCCGAGACCTACAACGTGCCCGTCGACCGGGCCGGGCCGGCCTACGCAGAGCTGGCGCTGCTGCGGGGCGACCCATCCGACGGGCTGCCGGGCGTCCCGGGTATCGGGGAGAAGACAGCGGCCGCGCTGCTGGCTCAGCACGGGTCGCTGGAGCGGATCGTTGCCGCCGCACACGACCCGAAGTCGCGGCTGCCCAAGGCGCACCGGAACAAGCTGCTGGCCGCGGCCGACTACATCCAAAGGGCCGGACCGGTGGTGCGGGTGGCCACCGACGCCGACATCTCGTTCTCCACCGATGGTGATGAACTGCCACTGGCGGCCCGCCATCCCGGCAAAGTCGCCGAACTCGCCGACCGCTACGGCGTGTCGTCGTCGATCGGACGACTCCAGTCCGCCTTAGACAAGCTCTGACAAGCTCTACGGTTACTTCGGGCGGCCGACCTCGTAGGTGCCGTCGTCGTCCTGGAAGGTGACGGTGACCTGGCGCTTGGTGCCGTCGATGCTGACCTCGCAGTTGAACGAGTCGCCCTTCTTGACCGTCGGGCTCACACCGTTGTTGCACTTCACGTCGTTGACGTTTCTCGCGCCGTAGCCGTTGGTCTCGTCGGTGAGGATCTGCTCCACACCGGCTTGGGCCGCATTGATGTCGAGCTTGGTGGTGACGAAGAAGCCCGGCTTCCAGAAGCCCAGCACCAGCACGGCGGCGATGACGACCGCGGCCAGCACACCGACCACTCCGCCGATCACAGCCAGCGAACGCTTCGAGCCTTCCTCCTGGCCTGGCGCCGGATACCCGGGCGCACCGGGGTACTGGCCGTAGGGGCCCGGTTGACCGTAGGCGTTGGGCTGCCCGTACTGCTGGCCGTATCCGCCCGGCTGGCTGTACTGTCCGGGCGGCGGGTAGCCGGCCGGGTTGTACTCGGCGGGCTGCTGGCCGTACTGGTCGGCCGGGTACTGCGCCGGCGTATACGTCGGCGGCTGCGTTGGTTGCTGGTACTGCGGGTACTGCTGCGGCGTGTACGCCGGCGGCTGCCACCCCTGCTGCTCGGGCTGCTGGCCGGCGCCCGGAGTCGGGGGCTGCCAGCCCTGGTTGGCCGCCGATTCGCCCGCCGGCTGATCCGTGCCCTGTTCAGGCTGCTGACCCGGCCACGGCTGCGTCGGGTCGGATCCCTGCGGTCCGCTCATTTCTCTCCTTGGTCATCCGGGGCTGGTGTGCCGGGGGCCCTGCTGGCACCACACACTACCCGGCATCAACAGCTACGACGCCGCGCCGAACGTCGTTGATGGCGCGTTTTGCGGTTGCCCGCAAAGCCGCCGACGGCGCCGCGCCGCGGACCTGGTCGGCCAGATCCAGCACCTGCCGGCACCAGCGGACGAAATCGCCCGCCGACATCGACGCGCCGGTGCCCGCGGTGTCCGACGCGGCTAGTGCCGAGGCCAGATCGCCGGTGCTCGCCCAGCGGTGTATCGCCGCGACGAAACCGTGGTCGGGTTCGCGGCTCGGCGCGAGCCGGTGCCGCTGCTCGTCGGCCCTCAACTCCGACCACAACCGACGGGTCTGGTTCAGCGCGCGGCGCAGCTTTGCAGTCGGAATGTCGGAGCCGTCGCCAGTTCCGGGGCCGTCCCGGCGGGATTCGTAGAGCACCACCGACAACGCGGCGGCCAGCTCGGGCGCGTCCAGGCCTTCCCACACCCCGGCGCGCAGACATTCCGCGACCAGCAGGTCGCTCTCGCTGTAGATCCGGGCCAGGAGTCTGCCGGCGTCGGTGACGACCGGAGCCGTGCCCTCGCCGCCGTCTTCGGCCGCGGCGATGAATCCCCGTTCGGTGAGGAGCACCACGATTCGGTCGAACGTGACGGCCAGCGAGTTCGTCGCCGAGGCGATCTTCTTGCGCAGCGCCTCGTTGTCCCGCTCGATCCGCAGATAGCGCTCGGCCAGCCGGGCCTTCTCTTCCCGGTCCGCCAAGCCGTGCGCCCGGTGCGCCCGGACCCGGTCCCGCAGCGCTATCAGCTCCGGATCCACGTCGCCGTCCTGCGGGGACCCACTCCTGCGGACGCGCACCGACGGGACGTCCAGACCGGCCGCCGCCGACCGCAGCGCCGAGGCCAGGTCGCGGCGGGCCCGCGGATTGCGGTGCTCGACGCGCTTAGGCAGCGACATCCTGCCGATCGGGCCGGCGGCGCCGTTGTAGTCGGCCGACGAGATGCGGCCCGCCCAGCGATGCTCGGAAAGCACCAGCGGGCGTGGATCCTCGTCGTCGCGTGCGGGTTCGAGCACCACGGCCAGCCCACCGCGGCGCCCCTGGGTGATCATGATGATGTCGCCGCGACGCAAGGTGGCCAGTGCGTCGTTGGTGGCCTGCCGGCGCTGCAGCCGCGACGCCCGCGACTGGGCGCGTTCCCGTTCGGTGATCTGCGCCCGCAACCGGACGTAGTCGAGGATCGCGGCGTTCGGACCGCCCATCTCGGCGGCGAGCTCACCGAGCATGCGTTCACCCCGCTCGACGCCGCGGACGAGTCCGACGACGGACCGGTCGGCCTGATACTGCGCGAAGGACCGTTCCAGCAGCTGATGGGCTTGGGCCGGTCCCATCTGATGCACCAGGTTGATCGTCATGTTGTAGGTCGGCGCGAACGAGCTGCGCAGCGGGAACGTCCGGGTCGACGCCAGTCCGGCGACCTCGGCGGGGTCGACGTCCGGATTCCACAGCACCACCGCGTGGCCCTCCACGTCGATACCGCGCCGGCCCGCGCGTCCGGTCAGCTGCGTGTACTCGCCCGGGGTCAGCGGCACGTGCTGCTCACCGTTGTACTTGACCAGCTTCTCCAGCACCACCGTGCGGGCGGGCATGTTGATGCCCAATGCCAGTGTCTCCGTGGCGAACACGGCCTTGACCAGGCCGGCGGTGAACAGTTCCTCGACGGTGTGCCGGAATGTCGGCAGCATCCCGGCGTGGTGGGCGGCGATCCCGCGTAGAAGGCCCTCACGCCACTCGTGGAAGTCGAGCACGATCAGGTCGGAGTCGTTGAGGTCGGCAGTGCGCCGGTCGACGATCTCGGCGATGCGCGCCCGCTCCTCGTTGGTGGTCAGGCGCAGCGACGACCGCAGGCACTGTTTGACCGCGGCGTCGCAGCCGGCGCGGGAGAAGATGAACGTGATCGCCGGCAACAGTTCGGCGTGCTGGAGAACGCCGATCACATCCACCCTGCTCGGCGTGCGGTACAGGCTCGGCGGGCGGCCGCCGCGGCCGCGGCCCCGCGGCTGCCAGTCGGCGAGGCGTTCGGCTTCCCGGCGATGCGCGATGTGGCGCAGCAGTTCCGGGTCGACGAGCAGATCGCGCCCGGCGGCGGAGGAGGCGCGGTAGTCGAACAGATCCATCAGCCGCTTGCCGACCATCACGTGCTGCCACAGCGGTACCGGACGGTGTTCGTCGACGACCACGGTGGTGTCACCGCGGACTTCGGTGATCCATCCGCCGAACTCCTCGGCATTGCTCACCGTGGCCGACAGGCTGACCAGCCGGACGTCCTCGGGCAGGTGCAGGATCACCTCTTCCCACACCGCACCGCGCATCCGATCGGCCAGGAAGTGCACCTCGTCCATCACCACATATGAGAGTCCTTGCAGCGCAGGCGAATCTGCGTACAGCATGTTCCGCAGCACCTCGGTGGTCATCACGACGACGTCGGCGTCACCGTTGATGGACTGGTCTCCGGTCAGCAGGCCGATCCGTTCGGGACCGTAACGGCGCACCAGATCGCTGTGCTTCTGGTTGCTCAGCGCCTTGATCGGGGTGGTGTAGAAGCACTTCCGGCCCGCGGCCAGGGCCAGGTGCACCGCGAACTCGCCGACGACGGTCTTGCCCGCGCCGGTGGGTGCGCAGACCAGCACTCCGTGGCCCTGGGCCAACGCCGCGCAGGCGCGGCGCTGGAACGGGTCCAGCTCGAAGGGCAGCAGCGCGGCGAACGCGGCCACGCTGTCCGGCGGCGGGGGTGACTCAGGTTGCGTCGTCATCGACCACGAGGCGGGACGGGGCAGGCACCGCCGTCGGCGCCTCGACCGGCTCGACCGGGCCGATGGGTGCGGCCTCGTCGTCGTCGATCGCTGCCGCGGCCGCGCGGCGCGCCTTGCGGCGATCACTGATCCGTGCGACCTGGATCGCCATCTCCATCAGCAGCGTCATCGCCACCGCGAGCGCCAGCATCGAGAAGGGATCCGAGCCCGGCGTGACGAACGCGCAGAACACGAACACGCCCATGATGAGGCCGCGGCGCCATGCCTTGAGCCGCTCATAGGTCAGGATGCCGACGAGGTTGAGCATGATGATCAGCAGCGGGAACTCGAAGCTGATCCCGAACACCAGCAGCAGGTTGATCAGGAAGCCGAAGTACTGGTCACCTGAGAGGGCGGTCACCTGCACGTCGCTGCCGACGGTCAACAGGAACGCCAAGGCCTTGGACAGCACCACGTAGGCCAGGATCGCGCCGGCGATGAACAGCGCCGCGCCCAAAGTCACGAAGGCCACCGCGAATCGGCGTTCCTTGGCGTAAAGCCCGGGGGTGATGAAGGCCCACAACTGGTAGAGCCAGACCGGGCACGCCAGCACGATCCCGGCGGTCATGCCGACCTTCAGGCGCAGCATGAACTGGTCGAACGGCGCGGTTGCCAGCAGCCGGCACTCCCCGTCGGGAGTGATCGACGCGCGCGCCGAATCCGGCAGGGCACAGTACGGTCCACGCAGCCAGTCACCGAGGCTGGGCAGTCCGAACACGCCGTGGCTGTACCAGAGGAATCCGAGGACGGTGGTCGCCAGCACGGCGAGCACTGCGATCAGCAACCGGGTGCGCAGCTCGACGAGGTGGTCGACCAGCGACATCGTGCCGTCCGGGTTCACCCGGGAACGCCGCTGCCGCGGATCGAGCTTTTTGAAGAGTACGGAAATCTGCACGGGTGGTCGCCTAGATGCTGCGCGCAGGCGCGAAGTCACACACGCGGCTTGCGCCGCGTGTCACAGGCCGGCCGGTCAGGCTGAGCGCTTGTCCGGCGACGGCTCGGATTCCGGGACGCGCTCCGACGTGATCTGCGTCGGCGTGTCCGACCGATCCGACTTGGGCGACTGCGAATCCGCCTGCATCTCCTTGATCTCGGACTTGAAGATGCGCATCGACTTGCCCAGCGAGCGCGCTGCGTCCGGGAGCTTCTTGGCACCGAAGAGCAGCACGAACACGGCGATGACGATGACCCAGTGCCAGGGTTGTAGACCACCCAATTTGATTACCTCCAGACGTCTGCGCCGAGTTTACTCGCCCGCGGGGTCGATGCCGACCCGACCGGCGCGGTAGGCCCTCAGGGCTTCGGCCGCGGACTCCCGCACCCGGTCGGCCAGTGCCGGCGGCCCGAGCACCCGCACCGCCGAGCCGAACCCGAGCACGAAGCGCGCCATCCACTGATCGGAGGCGTAGGTCATGGTCGCCTCGCAGGACCCGTCGTCAAATTCCCGCAGCACCCGCAACGGGTAGTAGTCGAACATCCAGCCCGCCGACCGGTCGATGAGCAGGGTCGCCGTCGGCAGCGACGGATCGGCGGTGTCAGGATCGAACAGCGACGTGTCAGGGCCGGCCTGCACCGCCGGCGGCGGCGGCACCGACGGCTCGTCGAGCACCCGGGCGTCGACGATGCGGTCGAAGCGGAACAGCCGCACCGCCTCGGCGGAGCGGCACCACGCCTCCAGATAACTGTGGTCGGCGACCAGCACCACCCGGATCGGATCGACGACCCGGCTCGACAGGGTGTCGTGGGAGGCGGCGTAGTACTCGATCGCCAGCGCCCGGTCGTCCCGCACGGCGGTGCGCACGGCCGCGGCAGCCTCGCTCTCCACCGGGGCCGGCTCCTCGACCGCGGCGCCCTCCACGCCGTGGCCGACCTTGCCGGCGGCGGACTCGATCTTGGCGATGGCGCTGCGCGCGGCCTCCGGGTCGACCATGCCGGGCACGTCGACCAGTGCCCGCAGCGCGACCAGCACCCCGGTGGCCTCGGGGGACGTCAACCGAAGCGGATGGTCGATGCCGGCCGAGAACGTGACCTCGATGGTGTCGCCGGAGAACTCGAAATCGATCAGATCGCCGGGGCCGTAGCCGGGCAGCCCGCACATCCACAGCTGGTTGAGGTCCTCCCGGAGCTGATCGACGCTGACGCCGAGATCGGTGGCGGCCTCGGTGTAGGTGATGCGCGGGTTGGCCTGGAAGTACGGCACCATGTTCAGCAGCCGCACCAGCCGTGCGCTGACCGCCGTCATCGTGCCTGTGTCTCTCGGAGTGCCTGCGCCTCGCCGACGCCGCCGATCGGCGACAGCTGGGCCTGC
Organism: Mycobacterium sp. ZZG; assembly: GCF_054786995.1. Lineage (NCBI taxonomy): Bacteria > Bacillati > Actinomycetota > Actinomycetes > Mycobacteriales > Mycobacteriaceae > Mycobacterium > Mycobacterium sp. ZZG. The sequence continues at coordinate 32,000 of NZ_JBTBFV010000022.1, read as the reverse complement.
AGCCGCGCGATCACGTCGTCGCGCAGGGACTGCGGCTCCAGCGCGAGCGCGTCGGCCCCGTAGCTGGCGACCTCACGGGCCAGCCGGTCGAACATCCCGATGTCGAGGGTGATCTCATCGCCTGCCCGGCCGCCGATCGTCATGGGTCCGGTCACGGTGCCGCGCCGCCGCAGCGCGGTGGCGCGTCCCGCGGCGACCCACACCCGGGCCTGCCCTGTCGCCGGCCAGTCCCCCACGACCCGTTTGACGATCTCGCGCAGATCGGTGTCCTCGGGTCTGCTGACTGCACCCGACGGCCCGATCGGGGTCACGTCGGCTCCGATGCGGGACAGCCGAAACGTCCGCACGGCGTCGCGGTCGCGGTCGTGACCGACCAGGTACCACCGTCCCCGGTCGGTGACCACCCCCCACGGTTCGACCGTGCGGGTGACGTACGGCTCGCTGCGTGACGGCCGGTGCCGGAACTGGACGGCCCGCCCGGAGTCGATGGCCGCCAACAGGATTCCGAGCACCTCCTCCGACCCCCGTAGCCCAGGAAGCGCAGCGGTCGAGGTGATCGCGACATCGTCGTCGGCCTCGATGTCGACGCCGGCGGCCCGCAACTTCAGCAGCGCGCTCTGCGTCGCGGTGATCAGCTCGGGCGACTCCCACAACTGGGTCGCCACCGCCACCGCTGCGGCCTCGTCAGGGGTCAGCTCCACCGCGGGCAGCGCGTAGGCGTCCCGATTGATCCGATACCCCTCGGTCGGGTCGCTCGGCGACACCCGTCCGGTCTCCAGCGGGATACCGAGATCGCGCAGCTCGTTCTTGTCGCGCTCGAACATTCGGGAGAATGCTTCATCGCTGGCATCGTCGGAGTAGCCGTACACCGTCTCGCGTATCCGTTCGGCGGTGATGAAGGACCGCGTGGACAGCAACGCGATGACCAGATTCATCAGGCGTTCGACTTTCGAGATCCCCACGGGTTAGAGCTTAGAGCGCGCCGGGCGCGATCCCCGGCACGAGGCGCGTGGGGACACCGACTCACATCGACGCGATGAGCCGCTTCACCCTCTCGTCGACGGACCGGAACGGGTCCTTGCACAGCACGGTGCGCTGCGCCTGGTCGTTGAGCTTGAGGTGCACCCAGTCGACGGTGAAGTCCCGGCCGGCTTCCTGCGCGGCGCTGATGAACTCGCCGCGCAGCTTGGCCCGCGTGGTCTGCGGCGGGGTGTTGACCGCGGCCTCGATCTCCTCATCGGTGGTGATGCGCGCGGCCAGGCCCTTGCGCTGCAGCAGATCGAACACTCCCCGGCCACGTTTGATGTCGTGGTAGGCCAGGTCCAGCTGGCTGATCTTCGGGTCGGACAGCTCCATGTCGTAGCGGTCCTGGTAGCGCTGGAACAGCTTGCGCTTGATCACCCAGTCGATCTCGGTGTCGACTTTGGCGAAATCCTGGCTCTCGACGGCGTCGAGCTGGCGCCCCCACAGGTCGACGACCTGCTGGATCTCGGTGTTGGGTTCGCGGGTCTGCAGATATTCGACGGCACGGGCGTAGTACTCGCGCTGGATGTCCAGGGCGCTGGCCTGCCTGCCGCCGGCCAGCCGCACCGGCCGCCGGCCGGTCAGGTCGTGGCTGACCTCCCGGATCGCGCGAATCGGGTTGTCCAGGGAGAAATCCCGAAAGGCCACCCCGGCCTCGATCATCTCCAGCACCAGCGAGGCCGAACCGACCTTGAGCATCGTGGTGGATTCGCTCATGTTCGAGTCACCGACGATGACGTGCAGCCGGCGGTATTTCTCCGCGTCGGCGTGGGGCTCGTCGCGGGTGTTGATGATGGGACGTGACCGGGTGGTCGCCGACGACACGCCCTCCCAGATGTGCTCGGCGCGCTGGCTCAGGCAGAACGTCGCCGCCTTCGGGGTCTGCAGCACCTTGCCGGCCCCACAGATGAGCTGGCGGGTGACCAGGAACGGCAGCAGCACATCGGAGATCCGGGAGAACTCGCCGGCACGCACGATCAGGTAGTTCTCGTGGCAGCCGTAGGAGTTGCCCGCCGAGTCGGTGTTGTTCTTGAACAGGTAGATGTCGCCGCCGATACCCTCGTCGGCCAGTCGCTGTTCGGCGTCGATAAGGAGGTCTTCGAGCACCCGTTCACCGGCGCGGTCGTGCGTGACCAGCTGGGTCAGGCTGTCACATTCGGCGGTCGCGTACTCGGGGTGGCTGCCGACGTCGAGATACAGACGCGCGCCGTTGCGGAGGAAGACGTTGCTGCTGCGGCCCCACGACACCACCCGCCGGAACAGATAGCGGGCGACCTCGTCGGGACTCAACCGGCGATGGCCGTGGAACGTGCAGGTCACACCGAATTCGGTCTCGATGCCCATGATTCGTCGCTGCACCTCATCGAGACTACTTGTTGCTCGGCTCACAGGTCGGCCGGACACTCGATGAGGGCCTGTGGATAACCCGGTGGGCGGGTCCGGCCGGTCTGTCAGCATGAGCCATGGGGGAAATCGCGCACGTTGACTCCGACCGCGTCCATGAGCTGGCGGGCCGCTTCGACCGCACGGCGGCCGACATCGACGACCTGCGCCGGCCCGCGTTGGAGCCCGCCGCGATGCCGGGGTCGGCGGTGACGGAGGTCAGGACCGGCGAACTGCTGGCGCCTCACCTCGACGGCGTCGTCACCGGGCTGACCGGGTGGGCCGAGGCCGCCCGCACCACGGTCGACGCGTTCAAAGACGCCGACGCCGCCAACGGCGACCGGTTCCGGTGACCACCCCGACCGTCACGATGGCGCAGCGGTGGCGCCCCGAGGCGCTGCTGGCGCTGAGCACCGGCTGGGAGGATGCCGCACGCACCCTGACCGCGCTGGTGAGCGAATCCCTCGCGGAGGCGGAGCGCAGCGTGGAGTACTGGACGGGCGCCGCGGCCGACGCCGCCCGCGAGCGCGCGCGTCATATCGCCGCGCTGGGCGCCGCGGCGGCACGGCGTCTGGTGACGGCCGCGGTGGCCGCCGGCGACGGCGCCGACCAGATCAGCGCAGCGCGCGCCGAGGTGCTCGGCGCGGTCGAGCAGGCGCACGGTGCCGGTCTGGCCGTCGCCGACGACGGTTCGGTGACGGTCGCGTCGGACCCGGCTGCGCTGCTGGTGCTGCTCTCGGGCGGGCAGCGTGCCCTCGCCACCGATCTGCTGGAGCTGCGCGCGACCGAGCTGACCGCGCGGATCGGGGCAGCGCTGCAGCGTCTGGGCGACGCCGACACCGACGCCGCCGCCGACATCACCGCCGCGCTGGGCAGCTCCGCTGCGCCGCCGACGGAACGGCCGGCGGCGACGGTGCCGGCCGGCGCGTGGCCGGTGCGCGGCGGCGATGTCGTGGACGGCTGGCCGCGGATGAGTCAGGACCGGATCGCCACCCAGATCGCGGCGATGACGCCGGATCAGCGAGCGCAGCTGGTGGCGGAGTTCCCGCAGCAGGTGGGCAACACCGACGGGGTGCCCTGGGACATGCGGGCCGCCGCCAACCGGCTCAACATCGCGACCGCGATCCTGGCCGAGGCCGGTGCGGACGAACCCTCGCAGCGGCGCATCGGCTTCTACCGCAGCCTGCTCGGCGAGATCGACGACCCGGCCGGCGCGGGCCGGCTCCAGCGCACCATCGTGGCTTTCGATCCCGGCCGGGCCTCGTTGGTCGAACTCAACGGCGACCTCGCCGCCGCGCGCAGCGTCGCGGTGCTGGTGCCGGGGGTCAACACCACGATCGAAGGCTCGGCGGCCAACACCGCGACCGCGCAGCGGTTCGTCGCAGCAACCGGCGGGGACGTCGCGGTGATCACCTACCTGGGCGGACCGTTCCCGCAGGTGCACAACCCCGCCGACGTGCTGTTCGATGCGGCCGACCCGCACTACGCGCTGGAGATGGCGCCGCGACTGGTGGCATTCACCGAGGACCTCGACCGGCGGGTGCCCGACGGCGTGCCGGTGACGGTACTGGGCCACTCGTACGGCGGGTCCATCGTCGGGACCGCCGAGACACTCGGGCTGACGTCGGACCGCACCGTGTTCCTGGCCGCCGCGGGCGCCGGAGTCGGCGTCGACGACGCCGGCGACTGGCACAACCGCAATCCGGGCGTGCAGCGGTATTCGATGACCGCGCCCGGCGATTTCATCGAGCTGGTGCAGGGCATCCCCGGCGGACCCCACGGCGTCGACCCGGACGAGATCACCGGCGTGATCCGTTTGCGCACAGGGGTTTACGACGACGGCAGCCCGGTGGCCGGGTGGGGCGCGCACAGCGGGATGCTGAACCGGCCCTCGGACGCGTGGCGGACGATCCTGGCGGTCATCACCGGGGACCGCCCGGTGGGCGTCAGCCGCGGGCCGTCCAGCCCAGCCGGCGGCTGACACGGTCAGCGGCCGCGACGGTCTGCTTGGCCACCTCGTCGAACCGGTCCACCGCGAGTCGATAGGACGGACCCGAAACACTCAGCGCCGCAATCACTTGCGCGTGCACGTCGAACACCGGCGCGGCGACGGCGTTCAGCCCGACCTCGAGCTCCTCGCACACGCTCGCCCAGCCACGGTCACGCACCGCCGCCAACTGGTCCTGCAGTTCGACCATGCCGGTCACGGTGGCGTCGGTGAACGCCGTCAGCGGCGGCCGCACCCGGGACCGCAGTTCGGCGGGGTCCAGCCCGGCCAGCAGCACCTTGCCGCTGGATGTCGCATACGCCGGGCAGGTCTGCCCCACCCAGGTCCGCAACGTGATCTCGGCGGGGCCGATCGTCTCCACGATGTTGACGATGCGGTCCTGGTCGAGCACCGCGAGGTTGGCGGTCTCCCCCACCTCGGCGCTCAGCGCATCGCATGCCTCCTGCCCGAGCTTGACCAAATCGATCTGGCCTCCGGCGACGTGCGCCAGCCGCGGGATCGCGAAACCCAGGCGGTATTTGCCGCGTTCGGAGACCTGTTCGACGTAGCCGCGCGCCTCCAGCACCGCGATCAGCCGGGACACCGTGGACTTGTGCACACCCAGCTCGGCGGCGATCTCGGTGACCCCGGCCGCACCGAGGCCGGCGACGATCTCCAGCACTGTCAGCGCGCGGTCCACCGACTGCACGGCAGCCGGTGCTCGGTCGTCGGTGGCCATTGCGCAGTGAGCCTATACGCCGGTGAGCCCGAGGTTGCCGACCCGCCGCCGGACCGCGGCGATCTCACGCAGACCGTCGCCGAGCAGGCTGCGGTTCAGCGGGGACAGCTCCGACATCGTGATGGTGTCCCCGGGGGTGTGCCCGGCGGCGACCAGCTCGACCTGATGGGTCATCCGCAGCCGTTGCAGCATCGCGAACACGTCGCACAGGGTGCGGGCATCGCGCTCGCTGAGCGCCCCGGCCTCGGCGCCGGCCTGCAACCGCGTCGGGGTGCTCGCCGAGGTGACGCCCGCGGTCAGCCCGGCCCACCGGGCCAGGTTCACCACCGGGGTCACGGCGTGGTTCTTCAGGTCGAAGGTGCCCCCGCGGCGCGACAACACATCGCGCAGTGAGCGGGTGCGCATCTTGCCCGACAGCGCGTCGAGCAGCTGCAGCCGCAAGGCGTTCGGATGCTGTTCACGGATGCGTTGGTAGGCGGCGGGCACGGTGTGCAGGCCCGGGTCGCCCCACACCACGCGGCCGTCGATCAGCAACGACGACAGGACCAGCCCGCGGTCGCGCAGCGGGTCACTCAGCCAGCCTGCGCGGTGTGCAGCCAGTCCGACTGCGATCGCGAGAACATCGTCTTGGACGCGACCGCGCCGTTACGGTCCGACGGCAGGCCGGACGCGTCCACCATTCCGTGCACCTCGGCGGCGAGGGCACGCAGCCGCGGCGCCTGCCCGCCGAGTTCGTCGCGCCAGGACAGCGCGCTGTCCACGTCCGAGGACGGCATCGCCTCGCGCCGGGCCACGCTGCCCAGGGTCAGCCAGGCGAATCCGTCGAGGTTGCGGTACTGCGGTTGGGCCACAACCAGTTCCAGGGCGCGACGGACCAGGCTGTCGACGACGACCGACAGGATCGCGCTGGTGGCGGTGTCCTTCGTGCCGCTGCGGAACAGGTCGACGGCGGTGCCGGTCACGCGTTTGCCTGCGGCCTGCAGTTCGGCGGCGGTGCCCGCCTGGGCGATGGCGCGGCGCAGCGTGAAGTTCTGCCGGGCGGTCGCGGCCAGCAGATCGGCGTCTTCGAGCACGCCGACGACCTCGCCGCGCGGCGTCAGCACCGGCATGTGCCGCAGCCCGCATTCCAGCATCTCCATCAGCACGCTGTCGGCGGTCAGATCGATGGTGACCGTGCGGGCCGGCGCACTCATCACCCGTTCGATCGCGACGTCGACCGGCACACCCGCGGCGACGACGCGGGCGCGCAGATCGCGGTCGGTGAAGATGCCGAGCGCGCCGTCGGGCAGCCGCACCAGTGCGTAGGACACGTGGCGTTCGGTCATCTTCACGACGACGTCGCGCACCGCGTCGCCGGGTTCGACGACGAGCACCTCGCCACGCACCAGCTCGCTGACCGGCGTGCTGTCGGGGGCGGGCATCAGGGTCGACCGCTCGGCGGCGTGGTTCCAGCCCGAGGATGCCAGGAACGCCAGGCCCGAGGGTTTGGCGAACTGCGCGCGCACCAACGCTCCCGGAAGCCGCACCAGCGTGCTGGGCGCAGTGGTTCTGGCCTCGAAATCCATTCCGGCGCCTGCCAGCAACGGCATGTACCCGAATATCCCGCCCGGGGTCACGATGTCGATGAGCGCGCCGTCGCCGGTGGTCCGCAACGCGACGGCGCCGTCGCGCACCATCCACACCTCGTCGGGCACCCGGCCCGTGTAGTCAGCGACCACCACCCCGGCAGAAAATTGCGTCAGCGACGCCCCGCCCGCGAGTGCGTCGAGTTCGTCCTGCGTCGATCCCTGAAACGGTGTGTGAGCGGCCAGGAACGCGGCCAGGCCGGCCGTCTCAGGTGGCTCTGATGAGGTCGGCACACTTCTCCGCCATCGTCATCACGGTGATGTTCGGGTTCACCGACGGCAACTTCGGCATGGCCGAGGCGTCCACCACCCGCAGGCCGGTAACCCCCTTGACCCGCAGTTGCGGATCGAGCACCGCCATCGGGTCCGACACCGCACCCATCCGCGCGGTCGCTGCCGGGTGGTAGACGGTGTTGTGGCAGCGGTGGATGTAGTCGAGCAATTCGTCGTCGGTGGTCGCGTCGGGGCCGGGCGCCAGTTCTGCACCCACCCACGGCGTCAACGGCGCCTGTTCGGCGATGCGACGGGCCAGCCTGACGCCGGCGAGCATGATGCGTTCGTCGTAGCCGTCGGGGTCGGTGAAGTAGCGCGGGTCCACCCTGGGCCGGTCGCGGAAATCGCGGGAGCGCAACGGCACCGTGCCCCGGGATCGGCCCTGGGTCACGTTGGGCGTCAAGCAGAAACCGTTGTCGGTGGTCGGGTAGCCGTGGCGCAGGGTGTTCATGTCGAAGGGGACACTGCCGTAGTGCATCATCAGGTCCGGCTGGCGCGGGCCGTCGTCGACGGTGGTGAACACGCCGATCTCCCACCACTGGGTCGACGTGCGCACCATGGGCTGGGCGGCCTCCCAGAACACCAGCCCCTCAACGTGGTCGTCGAGGTTGGCCCCGACGCCGGGTGAGTCAACCCGCACCTCGACGCCGATCTCCCGTAGGTGAGCGGTGGGCCCGATGCCGGAGAGCATCAACAACTTCGGGGTGTCGATCGCACCCGCGGTGACGATCACTTCGCGCCGCGCGGACACCGTGTCATAGCCGGTGAGGTCGGGTCGCTGGTAGCGCACCCCGGCGGCGCGCGACCGCTCGTCGAACAGGATCTCCGACACCCAGCAATCGGTGCGGACCTCCAGATTCCGGCGGATGCCCAGGATCGGGTGCAGGAACGCGTGGCTGGTCGAGAGCCGGGTGCCATCCGCGGTCGCATTGATCTGGAACCAGCCCGCGCCGTTGCGCACCGTCTCGCCGCGGTTGAATTTCACCGTGGGTATGCCGACCTGCGCCGCGGCGTCGAGAACCGCTGTGCCGCAGGGATCCTCGGGCGGCACGTCGCGCAGCACCACGGTCTCGGTGAGCCGCCGGACCAGCGGCAGCACGTCCCCGGCCCCCCAACCGGTGGCGCCCATCGCCACCCATTCGTCGAGCGCCTCGGCGGGCGGATGGAACGCGATGCACGAATTGTGCGACGAGCACCCGCCGAGCACCTTGGCCCTGGCGTGGCGCATGAAGGAGTTTCCCCGCTCCTGGGGTTCGATCGGGTAGTCCCAGTCGTAGCCGGAGTCGAGCAGGTGCATCCAGTCCGACAGCACCAGGATCGCGTCGTCGCCGACATCGGATGGGCCCGCCTCGACCAGGCAGACCGTCACGTCCGGATCCTCGGAAAGCCTTGCCGCCAGCACACATCCGGCAGTACCGCCGCCGGCGATGACGTAGTCGAAGGTCGCGCCCTCAGCCATCAACGTCCGCCAGGGTCTCGGCGGCATGGGACTTCAACGTGCCGATGTGCTTGCGCCCCTTGAGGAAGTACCAGAGCAGCCCGGCGCCGACGATGATGCCGATTTAGACGAACGCGCCCCAGGTGTTGTACCAGGGTTCACCGTAGACCGCGGCGCGCGGCCAGGCGAGGTTTACCGCCATCCCGATCCCCCACACCACGGCAACGATGTTGACCGGCAGCCCCCAGCGGCCCATGGTGAAGTAGCCGCCCTCCTTGAGATCCGCCGGCGGCCAACGCCCTTGCAGCCGCTTTTTGAGCAAGGGGCCGGTGACCATCAGGTAGGCCAGGTAGATCATGATGATGGCGATCGAGGTCAGCACCGTGAAGATCTGCGGATTGGCGATGTTGACGACCAGGATGATCACCGCGATGATCCCGATGGTCTCGGCGGGGACGATCGGGGTCTGGGTCCGCGGGTTCACCGTGGCCAGTTTCTCGCCGAACGGCAGCGCGTTGTCCCGGGCCATCGCGAACGTCAGCCGGATCGCGGCGGTGTGTACCGCCAGACAGCACACCGTCACCGCGATCACGATGCACGCCAGGAAGATCTTACCCAGCGGGCCCCACATCACCTGCTCGACGATGTACTGCAGACCGCCGCTGCTCTCGCCGAGCTGCGGGTCCGCAAGGTTGGGCGCGGCCATCACCGCGAACACCAGGATGCCGCCGCCGATCACGAATGAGGCCAGGATGGCGCGGGCGATCGCCTTGGGCGCGGTGCGGCGCGGTTCCACCGTCTCCTCGCCGAGCGAGCTCGCGGTGTCGAATCCGTACATCACATAACCCGACGCCAGCGACGCGATCAGGAACGCGCCGAGAAAGCCCATGCTCTCCCCCGCGCCGTAGCCGTTGGTGGAGAAGAAGATATCCGGGCTGTTCTGTACATTGATCGCCAGCAGGAACACGATGAGTACCGCGGCGATCAACTCGATGAACACGCCGCTGGAGTTGATGCGCGCCATCAGGCGCACACCGAGCGCGTTGACCGACGTGGTGAACACGATCAGCACGGTGCCGAGCAGTACCGCATTGGCGGCGTAGTCGTAGGTGCCGCTGCCGTCGCCGATGACCTGGAAGCCGCTCCAGAGCCGGGGCAGGTTCAGCTGGTAGGCCAGCGCGACCGCCGAGATGGTCACGATCGAGGCCGTCAGCATCAGCCAGCCCGAGGTCCAGCCGACCAGCCTGCTGGCCAGCTTCTTGCTCCAGTTGTAAACCGAGCCCGCCACCGGGTATTTCGCGGCCAGTTCCATGAAGCACAGCGCGACGGCCATCTGACCGACGAACACCATCGGCCACGACCACAGATAGGCCGGTCCGGCGGTGCCGTAACCGAAGTAGAAGAGCTGGAATGTGCCGGTCAGGATCGAGATGTAGCTGACGCCTGCGGCGAAGCTGGCGAACTTCCCGATGCTGCGGTCCAGTGACTCCTTGTAGCCGAAATCCTCCATGCCACTGTCGGCATGGATCTGTTTGATCACCATTTTGCGAGCCTGCCCCTTCCCCGGACGGACTAACCTTTGAACCAGCCCGCAGCAGTGGGAGCGGTGTTGTGCCAGATGTGTTTGAGTTCCTGGTATTCCGCGAGCCCGGTGGGCCCTAGCTCGCGACCGTTGCCCGACCTGCCGAATCCGCCCCATTCCGCCGCGGCGGTGTAGTAGCCGAAGTCGTTGAGCCACACCGTGCCGTGCCGCAGTGCCCGCACCACACGTTCGCCCCGCGCCGGGTCCGAGGTCCGGACGCCGGCGGCAAGACCGTACTCCGTGTCGTTGCCGAGAGCGATCGCCTCGTCCTCGGTGGTGAACCGCTCGACCGTCAGTATCGGGCCGAACGTCTCCTCGGCCACGATCCGCATCGACCGCTCACAGCCGTCGAAGATGGTGGGCAGGAAGAAATACCCGTCGGCCAGCGCGGGTTCGTCCGGCCGACGCCCACCGCACACCAGTCGGGCACCTTCGGAAATTCCCAGTTGCACATAGGATTCCACCTTCGTACGGTGCTGTTCGGACACCAATGGTCCGGTCTCGCTGGCCGGGTCCAGCCCGTCCCCCATCCGGACCTTCCCGGCCCGCGCGGCGACTGCGGCGACGAAGTCGTCGGCGATGGACTCTTCGACGATCAACCGTGTGCCCGCCGAGCAGTCCTGACCCGAATGCAGGAACACCCCGGTCAGGACGTGGTCGACCGCTGCGTCCCATCCCGAATCCCCGATGTCGGCGAACACGATGTGCGGGTTCTTGCCGCCGAGCTCAAGAGCGACTTTGGTCACGTGCTCGGCGGCGGCCCTGGCGATGGCGCGTCCGGTGGCCAGTCCCCCAGTGAACGAAATGAAGTCGACGGCCGGGTTGTCGGTGAGCGCCGCGCCGAGCCTGGCGCCGCTGCCCTGCACCAGGTTCACCACCCCGGGCGGCACCCCGGCCTCGACGAGCAGCCGGACGAACGCGATCGTGGTCAGCGGCGTGACCTCGCTCGGTTTGGCGACCATTGTGGCGCCCGCCGCCAGGGCCGGGGCCACCTTCCACGACATCTGCAGCAGCGGATAGTTCCACGGGGCGATGAGCACGCACACCCCGATCGGTTCACGCACCACGCGACTGACCACTGCAGGGTCGCCGACGTCGACGACGCGGTCGGATTCGACGCCGATCAGCTTGGCGTAGTACCGGAAAACCGAGGTCACGTCGTCGATGTCGATGCGGCTCTCGGCCAGCGTCTTGCCGGTGTCGACGGTCTCCAGCGCGGCCAGTTTCTCCTTGTCACGCTGCAGCAGGTCGGCCACACGGTCGAGCAGTGCGGCACGTTCGGTCACCGGGGTGCCCGGCCAGCGGCCGTCGTCGAACGCCGTCCTGGCGGCCTCGACCGCGGCGCAGGCGTCCTCGGGGGTGGCTTCGTCGACGACCGCGGCGACCTTGCCGCGGGCGGGGTTGATGATCTCGCGCGTGCCGCCGATGTACAGGTCGGGTTCGCCGTCCATGACCTACCGGAGCCCTCTCGTCGTGTCTACAACGCAGCCGCCAGCCGGGACACTACCCACGAATGGAACTCCGCGAGGTGGTGTTCGGCGGGAACGAGTACCCCGCCGTCGCGGTAGGCACGCGAGGACATCGCCGGTTGGGTCCGCTCGCAGGCCTCGAAGTCCTGGAGGTTGACCCGGTGGAACAGTTCCACGGAGTTCGACACGTCGCGCGCCGAGCCCACGACGTCACCGGTGTAGAGCCAGTCGCACTCCACCACCGTGCGGTCGGGTGCGACCGGGTACATGCGGTGGAAGATGACGTGGTCTGGCACCAGGTTGAGGAACACCGTGGGTTTGACGGTGATCGCGAAATAGCGCCGGTCCTGCTCGTCGCTGATGCCGGGCAGCCGGTCGAAGCCCGCCCCACCGTCGACGGTGAACCCGGCCACCCCGGAGCCGAACTGCGCGCCGAGGCCGATGTTCGCCTGTGCCGCGACGCCGCGGGCGAACTCCGGCAGCACCCCGACCAGTTCGGGATGGATGGTGCTGCAGTGATAGCACTCCATGAAGTTCTCGACGATGAGCTTCCAGTTGGCGGCCACGTCATAGACGACGCGGTGCCCCACGTCCAGTCCGCCGATGCCGTAGCGGTTGACCGCGTCGGGATCTCCGAGAGTCCTGGCGGCCTCGGCCATCACGTCCTCGAACGGTGGCGGGGTGTCGGCCAGGCACACCCAGGCGTAGCCGAGCCACTCGGTCAGCGCCACCGGCACCAGGCCGTAGCGGTACCGGTCGATCGGTGCGCCCTCGTCGTCGGTCAGGGTGCCGATGTTGGGCGCGGCGACGAGCTTGCCGTCCAGCGCGTAGGTCCACGAGTGGTACGGGCAGCGCAGGGTGCGTTTCACCTCGCCCTCGGCCTCGACGCACAACTGTGCGCCGCGGTGACGGCACACGTTCAGGAACGCCCGCAACAGCCCGTCGCGGCCGCGCACCAGCAACACGCTCTCGCGCCCGACCTGGATCTTCTTGAACCGGCCGGGGTCCGCGAGGTCGGCCGACCGGGCGGCGCAGAACCACATGGCCTCGAAGATGTGCTCCTGCTCGGCGGCGAACACCTCGGCACTGGTGTAGTAGCGGCCGCCGAGGGTGGACAGCAGTGCGGGCGCCAGTTTTGCGGTCATGCGGTCACCAATCTGCGGGGGTCGAACAGCGAGATCGGGTGCGCCGTCGCACCGGAGAGGGCGAGGTCGGCCAGGATCTCCCCCACCACGGGCACGAACTTGAAGCCGTGCCCGGAGAAGCCGCACGCCACCGTCACGTTCACGGTGTCGGGATGGCGGGCGATCACAAAGTGCTGGTCGGGGGTGTTGGAGTACATGCAAGTGGCCGAATGCAGGCACGGGCCGTCCAGCTTGGGGATCAGTTCTGCTGCGCGGGTGCGCATCTCGCGAATCTCGCGTTCACCCACGGTGCGGTCGATGGTCTCCGGTGTGCACTCCACACCCTTGCGGAAGAACGCGACCTTGACCCCGCCGCGCGGTCCGTCGATGGCCGGAAAGCCGTAGCTCTGCATGCCGGCGCTGTCCTCGTCGATGAAGATCGGATGATCTTCGAACGCGGCGGTGCCGCCGATGGGGTCAAGCCAGTAGAGCACTTGGCGTTCCACGGTGATCGGAATGCCGAACTGGGCGAGCAGTTGCGGGGCCCACGCGCCGGGACAGATCACCAGTTGACCCGCGGTGTACACACCGGCGGCGGTGCGCACCGTGACCCCGTCCGGGGTCGCGCTCCAGTCGGCCACCTCCTCGCCGAAACGCAGGGTGGCGCCCGCGTTGCCGGCCAGATCGAGGTGAGCCTGCACGGTCAGCTCAGGGCGGGCGAAACCGGCCTTCGCCTCGTAGAGCGCGATGTCGCCCGCGTCGGGGGTGAAGTTCGGAAACCGCGAACGGATCTCGTGTTCGTCCAGAAGCTCGTGAGGCAGGCCCCACTGTCGGCTCGCCCGTAAGCTGCCTGCGACTGTCAGGCTGTCCGGGGGACCGATGAACAGCCCACCGGTGAGGCGGAACACATCGCGACCGCTGTCGCGGGCCAGCTGCTCCCACAGTTCATAGGCGCGCAGCAGCAGTGGGACATAGGCCGGATCCTCGAAATAGGACTGCCGGATGATGCGCGACCCGCCGTGGCTGGAGCCCCGGTCGTGGGCGGGCCCGAACTTCTCCAGTCCGAGGACCCGCTGTCCACGCGCCGCCAGATGGTAGGCCGCGGCACTGCCCATCCCACCCAGACCGATCACGATGACGTCGAAAGCCATTGCTTTACCTTCTGATCCGAGCCATCGTCGGGTCCACGACGGGTTCGGCGCAGACGGCGGCAGCATGCCTGGTGCCGTGGTAGTCGACGGTGACGGCGGTGCCGACACCGGCGTGGGCGGGCAGCCACGCGTAGGCCAGGGTGCGACCGACGGTCGCGGAGTAGCCTGCGCTGGTCACATAGCCCGCGGGGATGTCGTCGACGAATACCGGTTCCTTGCCTAGCACGGCTGCGTCGGGATCATCGAACACGATGGTGCGCAACACCTTCTGTGGTACGGACGCCTGCTCAAGGGCAACCCTGCCGACGAAGCCGCCGGGCTTGTCCATCCGCACCGCGAAGTCCAGCCCCGCCGCGGCGGGCAGGTGTTCGGCGGTCATGTCGGTGCCCCAGCTGCGGTAGCCCTTCTCGATGCGCAGGCTGTTGAACGCGATCCGCCCGGCCGCGATGATGCCGTGCGGCGCGCCGGCCGTGGCGAGCAGATCCCACAGCGCGGCACCGTATTCGGCGCTGGTGTAGATCTCCCAGCCCAGCTCGCCGACATAGGAGACGCGCAGCATGGTGACCGGGATCGCGTCGAGGTGGGTGTGTAAGGCGCGAAAGTACTTGAACGCTTCGTGGGACACGTCGTCGGGGCACAGCGGGGCGATGACGTTTCGGGCAGCGGGCCCCCACACGCCGACACAGCATGTGCCGCCGGTGATGTCACGCAACACGACGTCGGACGGTCGGTGACGTGAGAGCCAGTCGAAGTCCATCGGGGAGTTCGCGCCGACCTGGAAGGTGTCCCGGGCCAGCCGGGTGACCGTGAGATCGCTCCGGACGCCGCCGTTGTCGTCGAGCATCAGGGTGTAGGTGACCGATCCGACGCTCTTGTCGACGTTGTTGGTGGTCATCCGCTGCAGGAATTCGGCGGCTCCGGGGCCGGACACCTCATAGCGGGTCAGCGGGGTCATGTCGTACATCGCGACGTGTTCACGGGTCCAGTGCGCCTCGGCGATCGAGATCGGTGACCAGAACTTCGCGGCCCACTCGTCGCGGCGCGGCACCGGCAGGCCGTCGTCGAACAGACGCTGTGCCAGTGCGGCATTGGCCTCGAACCAGGCCGGCCGCTCCCAGCCGCCACCCTCGTAGAAGTACGCGCCGAGCCCGCTGTGCCGGGCGTGGAACGGGCTGGTGCGCAGGCCGCGCAGCGCGGTGCGGTACTGGTGCGGGTGGATGACGTCGTAGACCTCGACGAACGCCTGCGAACTGGTCTGCATGACGAACTTCGGGCTGCGGGCGACCTCTTCGAACCGGTACAGGTCGCATTCGTGGGTGTCGATCGACGGAACGCCGTCGATGATCCATTCGGCCGTCGCCTTGGCCACCCCGGCCGAATGGGTCACCCACACCGCTTCGGCCACCCAGAATCCGGGGAGTTCGCGGTGTTCGCCCATCAGGGAGAATCCGTCGGGGGTGAACGAGAAGATCCCGTTGAAGGCCTCTTCGACCTTCGAATCCTGCAGTGCCGGAATCAAATCGGCGGCAGCGCGCCAGGCGGGCGCGAAGTCCTCCTCAGTGAACGGCATCATCGATAGCATCGGCTCGCCCGCGGTGTCGGCGAGCAGGGTGGACATGTCCACCGGCATCGGCTTGTGGCGGTAGGACCCGATCCCGAGCCGGTCGACGTGTTCGCGGAAGTAGAGGTCCTGATCCTGGTGCCGCAGAATCGGAAGGCCGGCCTCGGCGAGTTCGCTGTTGCGGCCGACGAGTTGGGCGATCTGGCCGGTGCGGGCGTACTGGTGGGCCATCGGCACCAGCGGCAGTACCAGCCCGACCTGACGGGCCAGCTGGGCGCCCCAGAAGCCGGCGGCACACACCACGATGTCGGCGGCGAGCACGCCGTCGGCGGTGCGCACTCCGGTCACCCGGCGCCCGTCGTCGACGATGCCGAGCACCTCGGTGTGGGGGCGAAAGGTGGCGCCGCGGGATTCGGCGCGACGGGCCTGGGCCTCGGCCGCTCGCAGGGCCTTGGCCAGCCCGTCTGCGGGGGTGTGGAAGCCGCCGAGGATGCGATCGCGGTCGATGAGCGGGTGCAGTCGCACGCAGTCGGACGGGGTCAGCAGGTGGCCTTCGATGCCCCAAGACCGGGCCCAGCCGGCCTTGCGGTGCAGGTCGGACCAGCGTTGTGCGGTGGTGGCCACCTCCAGCCCGCCGACCGGGTTGAAGGCCCAGCCCTCGGGGTGCTGTAGCGTGCGGAACTTCTCGACGGTGTACCGCGCGAATTCGGTCATGGTCTTGGACGGGTTGGTCTGGAACACCAGGCCGGGCGCGTGCGAGGTGGAACCGCCGGTGGCGAACAACGGTCCGCGGTCGACGACGGTGACAGCGGTCCATCCCCGCCCGGTCAGTTCATCGGCCAATGACGTGCCCACGATGCCGGCCCCGATCACGACGACTTTGGGCATACGCAGACCGCTTCCACTCGAAATTAGTTGCGTATTATGCAACCCGATGCGTTATACGCAACAGATCATCCATCCTGATCGGAGCTGACGCAAGACGGACACACCTTCGGGATTCCTGTGAAGCCGCCTTGTCGGGACCGCGGGACATACTCAGCGCGACACAGGACAGCGCGACCAGGGGGCCGGGATGACGGACGATGCAGACGTGGGCGCCGACAAACTCGGGCGGGCAAATTCGACAGGCGCTCGCCCCAAGCCGTGGTGGCAGGACCATCCCGAACTCAAGGCCATCGTCGCCCAGACCCTTGCCGAACTGGAAAGCCTGCCCGAACGGACCACCCCACGCACCGCCGCGGAGCGCCGGATCCTCGATGAGTACTTCGGCGAACCGTCAACAGATGACGACGCGTCAACAGATGATGACGTGCAAAATTCGACAGGCGCTCGCCCCAAACCGTGGTGGCAGGACCATCCCGAACTCAAGGCCATCGTCGCCCAGACCCTCGCCGAAATCGACAGCCTGCCCGACCGGCCCCCCATCGACTATCCCGACCCCGTCCTGGAAGACGTCTTCACCGGCCAAAGCATTCGCGAACTGCGGGATGCGCGTGACGATCTCGCCCGAGCCAAAAGCCGCTACGACGACGCGGTGCTCACCGCGCGCCGACTCTGCCTGTCGTGGGGGAAGATCGGTGCGGTCCTGGGTGTCTCCCGCCAGCAGCTGCACCGGCGGTACCGCGACGCCGCGGACTAACCCTCGGCGTCGCCCGCTTCTGCCGCGCTCTCGTCGCCGCTGCCCGAATCAGGCTGCGGCAGCAGCGCTTCCAGCGCCGAGCCGGTGATTCGGCGGAAGGCCCGGCGCGGCCGGTTGGCATCCAGGATCGCGACCTCCAGCGTGGCGGGCCCGAGAGTACGCGGTTCGGCACCGTTGCCGCCGGCGCCGAGAGCCTTGACCGCGATCGAGACCGCGTCGGCCAGGCTCATGTTCTCCGAGTAGGACTCGTTGAGCGCGGCCGAGATTGGCTCGGTGGTCCCGCCCATCACCACGAAGTGTGGTTCGTCGGCGATCGAGCCGTCGTAGGTGATGCGGTACAGCTCAGGCGCTTTCGTCTCGCCGTAGTGGGCGACCTCGGCCACACACAACTCCACCTCGTAGGGCTTGGCCTGCTCGGTGAAGATCGTGCCGAGGGTCTGGGCGTACACGTTGGCCAACTGGCGGCCGGTGACGTCGCGGCGTGAGTAGGCGTATCCCTGGGTGTCGGCGAAGCGAATCCCGCCGCTGCGCAGGTTGTTGAACTCGTTGAACCGGCCCACGGCGGCGAAACCGACCCGGTCGTAGAGTTCGCTGACCTTCTGCAGGGACCGCGACGGGTTTTCCGCCACGAACAACACCCCGTCGGCGTAGGCGAGCGCGATCACGCTGCGGCCGCGGGCGATGCCCTTGCGTGCGAGCTCGGACCGCTCGCGCATCGCCTGCTCGGGCGAGATGAAGTACGGGAAGCTCACAGCTCGTCACCTCGAGTGGGCCGGGCGTCGTGGCCGAAAGTATCTGTCCGCGAACGATTCTCGATGATCTCGCGGCACACCCCGGCAATCCTCTCCTCCGGCACCTCGTGGGCACCGTCGGCACCGATGATCACCGCGGTCGGGTAGATGCCCCGCACCAGGTCCGGCCCGCCGGTCGCCGAATCATCGTCGGCGGCGTCGTAGAGCGCCTCGACGGCGACCCGCAGTGCCGAGTCGGCATCGGAGACCTGCGAGTACAGCTTTTTCATCGAGGACTTCGCGAAGATCGACCCCGAGCCCACCGACTGGTAACCCTCCTCCTCGAAGTTCCATCCACCTGCGGCGTCGAAGGACACGATTCGACCTGCGGCTTCGGAATTCGGGTCGTCGAGGTCGTAGCCGGCCAGTAGCGGCAGTGCCACGAAACCCTGCAGGGCGGCACCGAGGTTGCCGCGCACCATGGTCGCGAGCCGGTTCACCTTGCCCGGGAACGTCAGCGGGACGCCTTCGAGCTTCTCGTAGTGCTCAAGTTCCACCGCGTACAGCCGGGCGAACTCGACCGCGATCGCGGCGGTGCCCGCGATGCCGGTGACGGTGTAGTCGTCGGTGATGTAGACCTTCTGCACGTCCCGGCTGGCGATCATGTTGCCCTGGGTGGCGCGCCGGTCCCCGGCCATCACCACACCGCCGGGGTACTTCAGCGCGACAATCGTGGTGCCGTGCGGCACGGATTCGGTCGGCCGTCCGCTCAGTCCCGGTCCACCACTGCCGGGCAGCAGATGCGGCGCCTGATGGCGCAGAAAGTCCGAGAACGACGACAGGTTCACCCCGCCGTGGGACCGACTGATCGGCATGGCAGAAAAAGCAGGGTATGCGCCGGACAGTGGGGACGACGGGGAGGCCGAGTTATCGCGCTCCGGCCAGGTCACTGTCCACCCTTCTGCACGTACGCTCGCACGAAGTCCTCGGCGTTCTCCTCCAGGACGTCGTCGATCTCGTCCAGCAGGTCGTCGGTCTCGTCGGTCAGCTTCTCGCGGCGCTCCTGCCCGGCGGCCGTGCTGCCGGGGAGGTCGTCGTCTTCGCCGCCTCCGCCGCCACGCTTGGTCTGCTCCTGAGCCATCGCTGCCTCCTGCGTAAGTTGCGGGCACCCAACCACACGCCCGTCGGTTTCTCTACCCTACCGGTCGGATCTCGGTTTGCCCGGGATAGCCCGATCAGGTGGTGAGCTGTTCGACCAGTTCGACGGCGCTGTCGACGGAATCCAGCAGCGCCCCGACGTGGGCCTTGCTGCCCCGCAGCGGCTCCAGGGTGGGAATCCGCACCAGCGAATCACCCCCCAGATCGAAGATCACCGAATCCCAGCTCGCCGCGGCGATGTCGGCACCGAACCGCCGCAGGCACTCGCCGCGGAAGTAGGCGCGGGTGTCGGTGGGCGGGTTGTCGACGGCGTCGAGCACCTGCTGTTCGGTGACCAGACGCTTCATCGAACCGCGCGCCACCAGCCGGTTGTACAGACCCTTGTCCAACCGCACATCCGAGTACTGCAGGTCGACCAGATGTAGCCGCGGCGCGCTCCAGCCGAGGTTCTCCCGGTTACGGAACCCTTCGAGCAGGCGCAGCTTGGCCGGCCAGTCCAGCAGGTCGGCGCACTCCATCGGGTCCCGCTCGAGAAGATCGAGCACATGCGCCCAGGTCTCCAGCACGTGGTCGGCGCGCGGATCGGGGTCGCGGCTGTCGACGAGCTTGGCGACCCGGTCGAGATAGATGCGTTGCAGCGCCAGACCCGTCAGTTCGCGGCCGTCGGCCAGCGCCACGGTGGCGCGCAGCGACGGATCCCGGGACAGCACGTGCACGGCGTGCACCGGGCGGGCCAGCGCCAGGTCGGACAGATCGATCCCGATCTGGTGACCGTCCTCGATCAGGTCGAGGACCAGCGAGGTGGCGCCGAGCTTGAGGTAGGTCGACGTCTCGGCGAGGTTGGCGTCACCGATGATGACGTGCAGCCTGCGGTACTTGTCGGCGTCGGCGTGCGGCTCGTCGCGGGTGTTGATGATGCCGCGTTTGAGCGTGGTCTCCAGACCGACCTCGACCTCGATGTAGTCGGCGCGCTGGGAAAGCTGGAAGCCGGGCTCGTCCCCGGACGGTCCGATGCCGACCCGGCCGGACCCGGTGACCACCTGCCTCGACACCAGGAACGGCGTCAGACCCGCGATCACCGCCGAGAACGGCGTCTGGCGGCTCATCAGGTAGTTCTCGTGGGAACCGTAGGACGCGCCCTTGCCGTCGACGTTGTTCTTGTACAGCTGCAATTTGGCCGCGCCGGGCACGCTGGCCACGTGCCGGGCGGCGGCCTCCATCACCCGCTCACCGGCCTTGTCCCAGATCACGGCGTCCATCGGATCGGTGCACTCCGGTGCCGAGTACTCGGGGTGGGCATGGTCGACGTACAGCCGGGCGCCGTTGGTCAGGATCATGTTGGCCGCGCCGACCTCGTCGGCGTCGACGATCGGCGGCGGCCCCGACGCGCGGCTCAGGTCGAATCCGCGGGCGTCGCGCAGCGGAGATTCCACCTCGTAGTCCCAGCGTGTGCGCTTGGCCCGCTGGATACCCGCGGCGGCCGCGTAGGCGAGCACTGCTTGGGTGGACGTCAGGATCGGATTCGCGGTCGGATCCGACGGCGACGAAATGCCGTATTCGACCTCTGTTCCGATGATCCGTTGCATACCGACAAGGGTAGAGGTCGGGTCACCGGCGAGCTCAGGAGCCTGTGGCGATCAGCTCCGTAGACGTGCGGCTCGTGGTGAGATCGATCCCCGATGGCTCCCACGATTGATCGACGTCTCGCGGCGGAACGCTGGTTTCTTCAGCGCGGCCTGCCCGCGGTGCTGCGCCCCGGCGTGCTCGTACAGCGGGTGTGGACCCGCTCGGCGCCCGCGTTGGCGGGATTGGCCGTGGTGATGACGTTCTCGATGTTGATCGTCGCCGCGACGGGCAAGCACACCATCGACATCGACGGCACCCCGACCCGCACCGAGTGGTTCGTGCTCGGGGTCATCCTGCTGGTGCTGCCGGCCGCGGCGCTGGTGGGCTGGCTGGTATCGCGCTCGGAGGACGTGCGCCTGCGCGCCGTCGTGTCCGCCGCGTCGCTGGGCATCGCCGCGGTCGGCGGTTTCTACGGCGGCCTCAGTGCCCGCGTCCTGGTGGACCTGGTCAGCGAGATCGTGATCGTGGTGCTGATCTTCGTGTGCACCGCGACCGGAACCGGGGCCATTGTGGGCTGGGCGGTGCGCATGATGCTGGCGAACCTGGCATCGGTGGGCAACCTGCTGCTCGGCGCGCTGCCGGTGATGCTGCTGACGGTGCTGGTGTTCTTCAATGGCCCGGTGTGGACGATGGCGTCCACGATCAGCCGGCCCCGGCTGTGGCTCGGACTGTCGTTTCTGATGCTGATCGCCGTGGCGTTCCTGCTGTCGAGCACGCTGAGCCGGATCCAGCCCATCCTTAGCCCGGACGCCAAGCGGCCCGAGGACGCCGCGCACCTGGCCGGGACGCCGTTCGAGACCATGCCGGACCGGCCGCGCCGGGTGCCGCTGTCGAAGGCCGAGCGGCTCAACGTCGGGTTCGTGCTGGCGATGTCGCAGATCGTGCAGGTGCTGACGGTGTCGGTGGTGACCGGGCTGCTGTTCTTCGTTCTCGGCCTGATCCTGATCAGCCCGGAACTGCTGGCCGCCCTGACCGACGGCGGCTCTCCCGACGGTCAACTGCTGGGCATGACCCTGCCCGTGCCCCAGGCCCTGATCCAGATCACGATGTTCCTGATCGCGCTGACGTTCATGTACCTCGCCGCCCGGGCGGTGGCCGACAAACAGTACCGCGCGCAGTTCCTCGATCCGCTGCTCGAGGAACTGCGGTTCACCCTGGTCGCAAGGGACCGATACCGCACGGTGACCGCGGACACCTGAACGGTGGGCGGTCTGTCGCTGAAGCCTCATTCCACTGGCGCCGCCGGAGATTCCGGCGCGCTGACCCCGGTTCGGGACGCCGATCACGCACAATGTGCCGGTGTCGGACATGCGGCAGGTCCACGACTGGTTCCTGCACCGCGGCTTGCCGCTGGTGCTGACCCGGCGGGTCCGTGCGCGCAAGCTCGTGCAGCGCTCCGCACCGATGGTCAGCGCGGTCGGTGCGCTGACGGCGGTCACGATGCTGTTGGCCGACGTCACCGGCGCCACCCCCGATTACGGATACGCGTTGCGGCTCAGTGGGATCGCCGTGGTGCTCGTGGCCGCCCCGTTCGCGCTGGAGGTCCTGCACCGGCTCGGCACCCGCGTCGGGGAGGCGCTGCGCCGCTGGGCCGCCGTCCTGGTGATGACGATCTTCATCGTGGTGATGCCGTTGACCGTCAGCGGCTGGTCGGGCGCAGCGGCAGCCGAAGCGCCGGTGTTCGTGCTGATCTCGCTGGGCGCGATCTGGTTGACCTACCTGGGTTTTGGGTCGATCGCGTTGTGGGCCTTCCGGTTCGCCTGGGTTCAGCTAGGGGCGCTGGGCACGCTGATGAGCCGTGCGCTGCCGCTGTTGATGCTGACGGTCGTGGTGTACTTCACCGGCGAGCTGTGGCAGCTCTCGGCGCGGATGACTCGCGAACGACTATGGCAGACAATCGGATTCTTCAGCGTGGTGGCGCTGGTGTTCATGGTGGCGACCATCCGCGACGAGGTGAGGGCACTGCGCCAGGACCGTTCGGCGCAGCAGGATCCCGCAGCGCTGCTGGCCGGTACCCCGCTGGCATCGGTGCGTGCCGACCCCGCCGACCGCAGCCCACTGTCGGCGGCCGAACAAGTCAACGTGGTCGCGGTGATGGTTGTCGCGCAGGCGATCCAGGTGGTGTTGTTCACCGCCGGGTTGTTCGCGTTCTTCCTCGCCCTCGGGGTCATCGCGATACCCTACGACGTGACCGTCGTGTGGTCCGGTGAACAGACCTGCACTGTGGGCGAACCACCCTGTGCGGGAACGTGGTTCGGGGTGCACATCCCGATCCCGCAGACGGTGGTGCACACGTCGCTGTTCGTCGCGGTGCTGTCCGGGCTGTACTTCACGGTCAGCACCAGCGTCGACCCGCTCTACCGGCAGCGCTTCTTCGAACCGCTGATCGCCGACGTCGCCGTCAGCCTGGCGGGCCGCGACGCCTACCTCATGATGGAAGCGAGGAGCTAGCAGATGTCGTCATCGCAGTTGCGCGGCAAACGGTACGGCGAGGTGCTCCTGGTGAGCGCCGGGCCCGACGGTCCGACGGCGACGGTGTACAACACGTATCCGCTCAACGACTGCCCGGCCGAGCTGTGGTCGCGGCTCGACCCCGCCGCACTGGCCGGCCGGCACGGCGCGACCGCCGCGCTGCTCAACGGGCCGCGCTATTGGCTGATGGATCACATTGAAAAGGACATGGGCGAGCAGCCCGAGATCGCGACGTTCGGCGGCATCGACATGGTCCGCCAAGCCACCGTCAGCCTGACGTCGATGAACCCCGCGCCCTACCTGCCCAACACCGTCGCACGCCACGCCGTCTTCGTATTCGACCGGGACAAACCGATTTTCGAGCTCGTCGACCCCGATGGGCGGCGCTGGGTGATGCAGACCTGGAGCCAGGTGGTCGATCCGACGCTGTCCTACGACGACCTGCCCGGCCTGGCCACCCGCCTTCGGCTGCCCGACGGATGGTCCTATCGTGCGCGCACCCTCGACGAACAGCTGCGCGTCGACACCAGTTCCCGGCCCGCCCAGGTGCTCCAGGACGATCTGACCAACAGCTACTCGCTGGTGTCCTGAGCCGCCCCGACCCGGCTGGCCTTCCCAGCCGGATCCGCTACAGGTACTGGCCGAGGTTGCTCTCGGTGTCGATCGCCCGGCTGGCGCTCGACGACTTACCGGTGACCAGCGTGCGGATGTAGACGATCCGCTCGCCCTTCTTACCCGAGATCCGGGCCCAGTCGTCCGGATTCGTGGTGTTGGGCAGATCCTCGTTCTCGGCGAACTCGTCGACGATCGAGTCGAGCAGGTGCTGGATGCGCAGACCCCTCTGCCCCGTCTCGAGCACCGACTTGATGGCGTACTTCTTGGCCCGGTCGACGACGTTCTGGATCATCGCACCCGAGTTGAAGTCCTTGAAGTACATGACCTCTTTGTCGCCGTTGGCGTAGGTCACCTCCAGGAAGCGGTTGTCGTCGATCTCGGCGTACATCCGCTCCACGACCTTCTCGATCATGCCCTTGATGCACGCCGCGCGGTCGCCGCCGAACTCCGCGAGATCGTCGGCGTGGACCGGCAACTCCTCGGTGAGGTACTTGCTGAAGATGTCCTGCGCCGACTCGGCGTCCGGCCGCTCGATCTTGATCTTGACGTCCAGACGGCCGGGCCGCAGGATCGCCGGGTCGATCATGTCCTCGCGGTTGGAGGCGCCGATCACGATGACGTTCTCCAGCCCCTCGACGCCGTCGATCTCGCTGAGCAGCTGGGGCACCACCGTCGTCTCCACATCCGATGAGACACCGGTGCCGCGGGTGCGGAAGATCGAGTCCATCTCGTCGAAGAACACGATCACCGGCGTGCCCTCGGAGGCCTTCTCGCGGGCCCGCTGGAAGATCAGCCGGATGTGACGTTCGGTCTCACCGACGAACTTGTTCAGCAGCTCGGGGCCCTTGATGTTGAGGAAGTAGCTCTTGGCCTCGCGGGCGTCGTCGCCGCGGACTTCGGCCATCTTCTTGGCCAGCGAGTTCGCGACCGCCTTGGCGATCAGCGTCTTGCCGCAGCCGGGCGGACCATAGAGCAGCACCCCCTTGGGCGGTCGCAACGAGTACTCCCGGTACAGCTCCTTGTGCAGGAACGGCAGCTCGACGGCGTCGCGGATCTGCTCGATCTGGCGGCCCAGTCCGCCGATGTCGTTGTAGCTGACGTCCGGGACCTCCTCCAGCACGAGATCTTCGACCTCGGCCTTGGGGATCCGCTCGAAGGCATACCCGGCCTTGGTGTCGACGAGCAGCGAGTCACCCGGGCGCAGCTTGCGCGGCCGGTCGTCGCCCAGGTCGTCGTCGTACCCGTCGGGCAGGTCCTCCGCGGCGACCAGCGGCTCGGCCAGCCACACGATGCGCTCTTCGTCGGCGTGGCCGACGACGAGGGCGCGATGACCGTCGGCGAGGATCTCGCGCAGGGTGCTGATCTCCCCAACGGCCTCGAAGTGCCCGGCCTCGACGACCGTCAGAGCCTCGTTCAGCCGGACGGTTTGGCCCTGCTTGAGCTCCTTGGTGTCGATGTTCGGCGAGCACGTCAGCCGCATCTTGCGGCCGGAGGTGAACACGTCGACGGTGTCGTCGTCCTGAACGGAGAGCAGCACACCGTAGCCGCTGGGCGGCTGTCCGAGGCGGTCCACCTCTTCGCGCAGGGCCAACAGCTGCTGGCGCGCTTCCTTGAGCGTGTCCATCAATTTCGCGTTGCGGGCGGCGAGCGAGTCGAGGCGGGCCTCCAGCTGATGCACGTCACGCGCGCTGCGCGCGCTCCCGGACGCGCCCGCCGCGCTCTCGAGCTGTTCACGCAGGATCGCCGCCTCGCGGCGCAGTTGTTCGAGTTCTGCCGCATCTTCGCGAGACAAACGGCTGTCGGGGGATGTCCCAAAGACTTCAGAGGCCTCAGAACGCTCGGACTCACTCATGTTGCGCTCCCTTCCCACACCGGATGTTGGTGCAGTAACAACTTCAAAGCTACCGGCGATTCAGACATTGTGTGCGGTGTAGGAATTCGACACACCAGCACCACTGTTAGCCTTTCTAGATCAGTCGGCCGAACGGAAGGACAGCCGTGACCCTGAAAACCCTCGTCACCAGCGTGACCGCTGGAGCAGCAGCCGCCGCGACCCTCGGCGCTGCCGCTGTGGGTGTGACCTCGATTGCTGCCGGAGCGGGAATGGCCGCGGCGTCACCCGGCGTGCTGAACGCCCCGATGCCCGCCGCACCGGCACCCGAGCTGCAGGGCGCCCTGGTGTCGACGCTGAGTGCACTGTCCGGGCCGGGTTCGTTCACCGGCGCCAAGGCCAGCTACGTCCAGGGTGGCCTGGGCCGCATCGAGGCTCGGGTGGCCGACAGCGGATACAGCAACGCCGCGGCCAAGGGCTACTTCCCGCTGAGTTTCACCATCGCCGACATCGACCGGAACGGCCCGGTGGTGACCGCCAACGTCACCGCGGCCGCACCGACGGGCGCCGTGGCGACCCAGCCGTTGACCTTCATCGCCGGGCCCAGCCCCACCGGCTGGCAGCTGTCCAAGCAGTCGGCGCTGGCCCTGATGTCCGCGGTGGGTTGATCTCTCGCACGTTCCTGGTTCGCAGCGCCGCCACATTCGTGGCGGCGCTCGGGCTTTGTGGGTGCACCCACACCGAGCACCCGGCGACCACCGCACCCCCGCCGGCCCCTTCCGCGGTCGAGTCGTCGTCGGTGCCGGCCACGCCGATCCCGGACGCCCCCGGCGGTCCACCGCTTCCCCCGCCGTCCGCGCTGACCGATGTGATGGCCCGGCTGTCGGACCCCGCGGTGCCCGGAGATCAGAAGATCACGCTGATCGAGAACGCCACCCCCGGCGAAGCCGCGGGGCTGGACCGGTTCACCGCCGCGCTGCGCGACAACGGATCCCTGCCGCTGGCGTTCGAGGCCCGTGACCTCGCCTGGTCGTCAGCGGAGCCCGGCAACGTCGTTGCCACCGTGGTGATCACCCCGGCCAACCCGCCGAGCGGGCAGTTCACTTTCCCCATGGAGTTCGCCCCGTCGGACGGCTCCTGGCAACTCACCCGGCAGACCGCCGATCTGCTGCTGGCGCTCGACAATCCGCCGGGCTGAGCGATGTGGATCGGCTGGATCGAGTTCGACGTCCTGCTCGGTGATGTGCGCTCCCTCAAACAGAAGCGGTCGGTCATCCGGCCGGTGATCGCCGAACTGTCACGCAGATTCCCCGTCTCGGCCGCCGAGACCGGTGCGCAGGATCTGCACCGGCGCGCAGGTATCGGGATCGGCATGGTCGCGGCCGACCGGGCTCGTGTCGTGGAGGTGCTCGACGCCGCCGAGCGGCTGGTGGCCGCCCGGCCCGAGCTGGAGCTGCTGTCGGCCCGGCGCGGACTGCGCACCGGCGACGACGAGTAGGCCGAGTCGGTTCGCCGGTCGGCTCAGGTCAGCCGCTTCTTGCGCAGCGGGGTCGGCGCGATCGTCCCGGGCGCGAGCTTGCGGGCGCTGATCAGGAACGCCGTGTGCCCACGCATCGAGTGCTCCGGCCGCACCGCCAGCCCCACCACGTGCCAGCCGCGCTGCATGCTCTCCCACGCCCTCGGCTCGGTCCAGCACTGCTGCTCCCGCAGCGCCTCGACGGTCTTCGACAGCTGGGTGACCGTCGCGACATAGATCATCAGTACCCCGCCGGGGACGAGCGCGGTGCCGACCGCACCGAGCACCTCCCAGGGTGCGAGCATGTCCAGCACGACCCGGTCCACCTCGGGACCCTCGTAATCGGCGACGTCGGCGATCACCAGGTCCCAGTTGGGCGGTGTGGCACCGAAAAACGTCTCGACATTGCGTGCGGCGTGTTCCGCGTGGTCCTCGCGCATCTCGTAGGACGTCACGCGCCCCTCCGGCCCGACCGCCCGCAGCAACGAGCACGTCAGTGCGCCGGAGCCGGCGCCGGCTTCGAGCACCCGCGCGCCCGGGAAGATGTCGCCCTCGTGCACGATCTGCGCCGCGTCCTTGGGGTAAACCACCTGTGCCCCGCGCGGCATCGACATCACGTAGTCGACCAAAAGCGGCCGCAGCACCAGGAACTGGTCGCCGTTGGTGGACTTCACCACGCTGCCCTCGGGCAGCCCGATCACCTCGTCGAGCGAGATGATCCCGCGGTGGGTGTGGAACTCGCCGCCCGGCTTGAGCAGCATCGTGTAGCGCCTGCCTTTGGCGTCGGTGAGTTGGACACGATCACCTACGTCGAATGGGCCGGTTCTGCGCACAGCTGACCAGCCTGCCAGTAGACGCGCCGCGGTCGACGCCCGGGTTGCCGGGAAATGTCCGACCGCCGTCCTAGGCTCGATCCCATGAGTGAGCCGTCGAGACCGGTGCGCCGACCCGCCCTCTCGCCGTCGCGCGCCAGTGACTTCAAGCAGTGCCCGCTGCTGTACCGGTTCCGCGCCATCGACCGGCTGGCCGAGCCGTCGTCCGCCGCCCAGGTGCGCGGTTCGGTCGTCCACGCGGCGCTGGAAGACCTCTACCGTCTGCCGGCGGCCGACCGGGTGCCGGAGACGGCGGCGTCCCTGGTCGGTCCGGCGTGGGAGCGGGTACTCGCCGAGCACCCGGCGCTGGCCGCCGACATCGAACCCGGCCTGCGGGCCGAGCTCCTGGAGCAGGCGCGGGCGCTGTTGTCGGGCTACTACCGGCTGGAGGATCCCACCCGGTTCGACCCGCAGAGCTGTGAGCAGCGCGTCGAGGTCGAACTGGCCGACGGCACCTTGTTGCGCGGCTTCGTCGACCGCATCGACGTGGCGGCCACCGGTGAGGTGCGGGTCGTCGACTACAAGACCGGCAAGGCGCCGCCGGAGGCCCGCGCACTGGCCGAGTTCAAGGCGCTGTTCCAGATGAAGTTCTACGCCGTGGCGCTGTTGCGGTCCCGCGGTGTGCTGCCGACCCGGCTGCGGCTGCTGTACCTGGCCGACAGCCAGGTGCTGGACTACACGCCGGCTCTCGACGAGCTGGAGAGGTTCGAGAAGACCCTGATGGCGATCTGGCGGGCCATCCAGAACGCCGGCGCCACAGGCGATTTCCGGCCCAATCCGTCCAGGCTGTGCGACTGGTGTGCGCACCGCGCGCTCTGTCCCGCGTTCGGCGGCACTCCCCCACCGTATCCGGGATGGCCCGAGGTGCTCGACGAGACACTCGAGGACGGCGACCCGGACGCGGTGCTGCGCGCGGAGCCCGCCGCATGATCGACTGCCTGTTCCGCCGGCTGCCCGGCTCGGCACACGAGGATGGCGAGTACGCGGTCTTCGAGTCCACCGACGGCACCCGCAGCAACTGGGATCCGCAGATCCAGCACGGCTCGCCGCCGCTGGCGCTGCTGACCCGCGCCATCGAGGACCTCGCGGAGGGCACAGGGCTGCGGGTCGGCCGGCTCACGCTCGACATCCTCGGCGCCATCCCGGTCACCACCGTGCGCGTGCGGGCCTGGGTGGAACGCCCCGGCACCCGGATCTCGCTGATGGCCGCCGAGATGCTCGCCGACCGGCCCGACGGCACCCGACGGGCCGTGGCCCGGGTCACCGCCTGGCTTCTGGCCACCGGTGACACCGCCGAAGCCGCCACCGACCGCTACCCGCCGCTGGTCGAAGGCCGGGCCAGCGACGTCGCCCACGCCTGGGAGGGCGCACCGGGCTATCTGCAGACCGTGTCCTGGCGCAGGCAGCACACCCCGGAGGGCGCCGCGGCCGAGGCGTGGCTGTCTCCGCTTGTGCCGCTGATCGATTCGGAGCCGACCACGCCGCTGCAGCGGCTGGCGATGGTGGTCGATTCGGCCAATGGCATCGGCGCCGCACTGGACCCGCGTCGGTACCTGTTCATGAACACCGACACGGTGGTGCACCTGCACCGGCTGCCCGCCGGTGACGACTTCGCGCTGCGGGCGCGGGGTTCCATCGGCCCGGACGGCATCGGCGTCACCACTGGCGAGATCTTCGACCGCACCGGTTTCATCGGGACGTGCGCGCAGACGCTGCTGGTGCAGCGACAGCGCTGATCGGCCGTGATGGAGGAAGTCCGCCGCCAGTTCGAACTCGCCTGGGCACTGACGGATTTGCACCTGGGCGCGCTCACCGAAACCGACTTTCTGTGGGAGCCCGCCGAGTCGTGTTGGACAGTCCGTCAGGACGAGCACGGCCGGTGGCGGGCGGACTTCGCCGAGGTCGAGCCCGACCCGGTACCGGTGCCGACGATCGCGTGGTTGACGTGGCACATCGACTTCTGGTGGAGCGCGGCGATCGCGGCCATGCACCATCGCCCGCCGCCCGCACCGTCCGACGTCTTCTGGCCCGGAGGCGGTGCCGCCGCCGCGCTGCGCATCCGCGCTCTCGCCGATCAGTGGCGGAATCTGTTGGCGGGCTTGACGATTGACGATATGGCAGCCCCCGCCCGGTTCCCGTGGAGTCCTGCCGAGGGCCGCACGGCCGGCGATACCGTACTGTGGGCCACTGTCGAACTGGCCAAGAACGCCGCGGAGATCGGCCAGCTACGGCTGTTGCGCGCCGCCACCCACTGATCCGCGGCCTGTCACGCCGAGCGCGCCAGGGCCGCCCGATCCTCGTCGGCGAAGGTGTCCTCCAGATGCAGTGGCGAGTAGTCCACGTCGATCTCGGCCAGCGGACGCCCCCGGGCACTGCTTATGGTGCCGAACCGGCGCATTCCCTTGTCGGTGGCGTACTGCTGCATGTCCTCCTTGTCGAGGTTGAACGGGACCTCGTCGTAGAGGTCGTAGGCGTCGTCGGTGTTGCGCAGCGCCAACGGGATCAGCTCGTTCATCCGTGACTCGAACACCGCCCAGTTGGCGTCGTCGGCGGCCACGTGCCGCCGGCAGGTGAAGGTACCCCACGCCATGTGGCGCCGTTCGTCGTCACCGATACGCCGCACCAATTCCTGCATGCCGGGAAGAATGTTGTTGTCCACGCAAATACGGTGCCACGCATAGTATCCCGTCAACGCCATCATGCCTTCGATGACGTGGTTGTAGGTCGCCGAGGCGCGTACCTGAGCAGCCGGGGACGGATCGGACATCAACGCGTCGAGCGATCGGGGCAGCTCCTCGTAGAAGATCGTGCGGTACGTGGGCAGGTCGTCGAGAAGCCCCTGCAGGTCGTCGGTCACGCCGACAGCATCGAGCCACAGGCGGAACACCTGGGTGTGTTTGGCCTCTTCGAACGCGAATTGGGTCAAGTACATCTCGTCGCCGAGCCGACCCTCGGCGCGCATCGCCGCCATGAACGGCTGGATATCCTGGGTGACCGCCTCCTCGCCGGCGATGAACTGCGCGCACAGTCGCGTGGCCCACTCGCGTTCCAGATCTGTCAGCGATTCCCAGTCGGCCCGGTCCCGGGAGAAGTCGATGTCGGCGGGATTCCAGAATTTGGCGTTGCCACCGGCGAACAGCTTGAGCGGCAGGCTGTTCCAGTTGAGGCCGCCCGCGGCCAGGGAATCCGACCGGGTCCGTGTCAGGTGTGTCATGGAACTACTTCTCCTTCGGTGGTTGCGAACGGGAGGGGCACAGGGACGGCGGCGAAGGCCGCCGTCAGCACGGTGACGTAGCGGCGCACGACCAGGGCCGGCTGCTCGGGCGAGAGTTCGTCGAGCCCGAGGACCGGGTCCATGCCGCGCACGTACGGCGCCAGGGCGAGGTGCGGCAGCAGCATCAGCAACAGCGACAGCAGGGTCTCGGTGTCCGCCTCGGGGCGTAGGTCACCGCGGCGCTGCGCGTCGTGCACCAGTGGCCGCAACACCTCCAGATAGTGCCGGTGCACGACGGAGCGCACACTGACACGCGCATCGCTGTCGACCTCGAAGCTCGCGGCGGCGTGCAATGCCCGATCGCGCGGATGTTCGGCGAAGTACGCGACCCAGACGTCGAGCAGGTCGGTGAGGAACTCGAAGAACGGGCGGGCGGGGTCCAGAAGGCGGATCTGCTCTTCCATGTGGCGGCGTACCCGCTGGCTGCCCACGTCGGTGATGTGCGCGTAGAGGTCGCGCTTGTCCGCGAAGTATTGGAAGAGACTGCCTTTGGCGACCCCGGCTCGGCGCGCGATCACATTCAGGCTGCCGCCGGAGAATCCGTGCGCGGCGAACTCCGCCTCCGCGGCGGCGACCACCGCTGCGCGGCGATCCGCATTCAGACGAGACCACGTCACCGTCGGCATCGCGCCCTCCAAGGCTAGATGTGACCAGTGGTCATATTACTGTGACCCATGCCACAGTCAAGTGGGGCTAGTGTCCTGAGTCATTAATTCGGTTGCAGTAGTTGGCGATGCTTGCCAGGATCTGGTCGGCGGTCTTAGTCCAGACGTAAGGCTTGGGGTTGTCGTTCCAGGTGTCGATCCAGGCACGGATATCGGCGTTGAGTTGCCGCACCGAGGTGTGAGTGGAGCGGCGCAGTTTCTTGGTGGTCAGCTCGGCAAACCAGCGCTCGACGAGATTGAGCC